>NZ_JBKGFP010000095.1:0-16831 GCF_046557535.1 Pseudomonas sp. S1(2024) | reverse complement strand
ACCGACAACCCATCCCCCCCGGGTAAAGGACAAAATTGGAGGGTGGCACTGTACCTGTGGGAGCTGGTTTGCCGGCGATGGGCTGCACAGCAGCCCCAATAAAGCTACCTGCCTGGCCCGAATGCTCAGGACACGTTAGCCGAGGTTTTCCATGATCTCATCGGAAATCTGGGCATTGGAGTAGACGTTCTGCACGTCATCCAGGTCTTCGAGCATGTCGATCAGCTTGAGTACTTTCTCGGCACCGTCCTGGTCGAGTTCGGCGCTGGTGGTCGGCTGCATGACGATTTCAGCGTCAGCGGCCTTGAAGCCAGCCTCTTCCAGGGCATTGCGCACGGCGTAGAAGCTGTTGAACGAGGTGAACACGTCGAACGAGCCATCGTCGTTGGCCACCACGTCGTCGGCATCGGCTTCCATCGCCGCTTCCATCAGCGCGTCTTCTTCCACGCCCGGAGCAAAGCTGATCTGCCCCTTGCGCTCGAACAGGTAGGCCACCGAACCGTCGGTGCCCAGGTTGCCACCACACTTGGTGAAGGCATGACGCACGGCGGCGGCAGTACGGTTGCGGTTGTCGGTCATGGCCTCGACCATGATCGCCACGCCCCCCGGACCGTAACCTTCGTAACTGAGCTCTTCGACGTTGTCGCTTTCGTTGGTGCCGGCACCACGGGCCACGGCACGATCGATGATGTCGCGGCTCATGTTGGCACCCAGGGCCTTGTCCAGCGCCAAACGCAGGCGCGGGTTGGATGCCGGGTCAGCACCACCCTGCTTGGCAGCGACTGTCAGTTCGCGGATCCACTTGGTGAAGATCTTGCCTCTCTTGGCATCCTGGCGCTCTTTGCGGTGCTTGATGTTCGCCCACTTGGAATGACCAGCCATAACGACTCCGAATCCTTTGAATCACAAACAGCCCCGCCCCTGTAGGGGGCGGGGCGGGAAATTGCCTGCGCCGGAACGCAAAGGCGCATCCATGTGGATGCGCCCGGGGACTGCTTACTCGACCTTGGTCTGTTCGCGCAGTCGGATGTGCAGCTCGCGCAGGGCCTTGGCGTCGACCAGGCCAGGGGCCTGGGTCATGACGCACGCGGCGCTCTGGGTTTTCGGGAAGGCGATCACTTCACGAATCGACTGGGCACCGGTCATCAGCATGACCAGGCGATCCAGGCCGAAGGCCAGGCCACCGTGAGGCGGTGCACCGAACTTCAGGGCGTCGAGCAGGAAGCCGAACTTCTCTTCCTGTTCTGCCGCTTCGATGCCCAGCAGGCGGAACACAGCCTGTTGCATCTCTTTACGGTGGATACGGATCGAACCGCCACCCAGCTCGGTACCGTTCAGGACCATGTCGTAGGCACGGGACAGGGCCACGGCCGGGTTGGCCTCGAGCTCTTCCGGGGTGCACTTCGGCGCGGTGAACGGGTGGTGCAGCGCGGTGAAGCTGCCGTCCTCGTTCTCTTCGAACATCGGGAAGTCGACCACCCACATCGGTGCCCACTCGCAAGTCAGCAGCTCGAAGTCGTGGCCCAGGCGGATACGCAGCGCGCCCAGGGCTTCGCTGACCACCTTGAACTTGTCGGCACCGAAGAACACGATGTCACCGTCAACGGCGCCAACGCGGTCGAGGATGGTGTTGAGGTTGGCCTCGGGGATGTTCTTGACAATCGGCGACTGCAGGCCTTCGACACCCTTGGCGCGCTCGTTGACCTTGATGTAGGCCAGGCCCTTGGCACCGTAGATACCGACGAACTTGGTGTACTCGTCGATCTTGCTGCGCGGCATGCTGGCGCCGCCAGGCAGACGCAGGGCGGTAACGCGGCACTTCGGATCGTTGGCCGGGCCGGCGAACACCTTGAAGTCGACATCCTTGAGCTGGTCGGCAACGTCGACCAGTTCCAGCGGGATACGCAGGTCCGGTTTGTCAGAGCCGTAGCGGCGCATGGCTTCTTCGAAGGTCATGTGCGGGAATTCGCCGAATTCCAGGTCCAGCACTTCCTTGAACAGCTTGCGGATCATGCTTTCGGTCAGGCCCATGATCTCGCTTTCATCGAGGAAGCTGGTCTCGATGTCGATCTGGGTGAATTCCGGCTGGCGGTCGGCACGCAGGTCTTCGTCACGGAAGCACTTGGCGATCTGGTAGTAGCGATCGAAGCCGGCAACCATCAGCAACTGCTTGAACAGCTGCGGCGACTGCGGCAGGGCAAAGAAGCTGCCGGCATGAGTACGGCTAGGCACCAGGTAGTCACGCGCGCCTTCCGGGGTGGCACGGGTCAGGATCGGCGTCTCGACGTCAAGGAAGCCGTTTTCGTCGAGGAAGCGACGGATGCTGCTGGTGATACGCGAACGCAGGCGCAGCTTGTCGGCCATTTCCGGGCGACGCAGGTCGATGAAACGGTAGCGCAGGCGGGTTTCCTCGCCGACGTCGGAGTATTCGTTCAGCGGGAACGGTGGGGTTTCCGCTTCGTTGAGCACGTTCAGCTGGTAGCCGAGGATCTCGATGGCGCCGGAAGCCATGTTGGCATTCACCGCACCTTCAGGGCGCTTGCGGACCTTGCCGGTGATCTGCACGACGTATTCGCTGCGCACGCGGTCGGCAGCGGCGAAGGTTTCGGCGCGATCCGGGTCGAACACGACCTGGGCCATGCCTTCGCGGTCACGGATGTCGAGGAAGATCACCCCGCCGTGGTCGCGGCGACGATGGACCCAGCCGCAAAGGGTGACTTCCTGGCCGTCCAGGCTCTCGTTCAGTTGGCCGCAATAATGGCTGCGCATCATGATGGTGGTTTCGCTTCTCGTGATTCGTGTATTCGGTGGAGGCCTTGGCCGCCCGGAGAGGGCTAATACTGCAAGACCCGGTCACAGCATTCAACTCAGTCGGCCTTGTCGCCGCCTGCCAGATTCTTTTTCGCCCCGGTCTTGAAGTCGGTTTCGTACCAACCGTTACCGCTCAGGCGGAAGCCTGGCACCGACAGCAGCTTCTTCAGCGCCGGCGCCTGGCAGGCCGGGCAATCGGTCAGCGGCGCGGCGCTGATCTTCTGCAGCACTTCCATGCGGTGCTCGCAGGATGCACATTGATAGTCATAAAGGGGCATGGGTGTCTCTCGTCAACCACAACGCTGGCTGCCGGGGCAGCAAAAAGCGGGATTATATATGGTTAACAAGCACTGCGCAGCCCGCCAGGCGATCAGCGCACACTTGGCGGGTCCAGCAGCCAGGCGACGCAGATCACCCGGATCAGCCCGCTGAAGTTGCGCACCCCGCCTTGTCGCAGGTGCACCTCACGATCCACATAGGACAGGACCGCACTGACCGAGCAGCGGTTGGCCGCTGCGATGCGCTCCAGGATACCCCAGTAGACGGCCTCCAGCCGCAGGCAGGTGGAAAAGCCGTTGAGCCGCACCGAGCGTGACACCGGCTGGGTCTGCAACATGTCGAAATCCGCCTTGAACGGATCGATGCACTGTTTACCCGGCCAACGCCCCTGGCCAGCCACACGCTTGCTTGCTTGCGTCATGCGCCACACTTCCTCGTCACAGGTACCAGGTGGCCTATGAAGCGCTGTTGGGCGAGCTTAAAGCAGCGGCAAAATCTTCCTGCACAAAATTGCGCAGGACCTGTAGGAGCGGCCTTGTGTCGCGATGGGCTGCGAAGCAGCCCCAGGGTTTGAGTGCAATTGCACAAATTGCTGGGGCTGCTTCGCAGCCCATCGCGACACAAGGCCGCTCCTACAAGGGCCGATACAGCGTTGGGTATCTACTTGCCGTCGAGCAGCACCCGCAGCATCCAGGCGGTCTTCTCGTGCACCTGCATGCGCTGGGTCAGCAGGTCGGCGGTCGGCTCGTCACTGACCTTGTCCACCACCGGGAAGATGCTGCGCGCGGTACGCACCACGGCTTCCTGGCCCTGCACCAGCTGGCGGATCATCTCGTCGGCATGCGGCACCCCTTCCTCCTCCTTGATCGAGGAGTGCTGCGCATAAAATGCATAAGACCCCGGTGCCGGGAAGCCCAGGGCGCGGATGCGCTCGGCAATCGAGTCGACCGCCAGCGCCAGTTCGTTGTACTGCTCTTCGAACATCAGGTGCAGGGTGCGGAACGACGGACCGGTGACGTTCCAGTGGAAGTTATGGGTTTTCAGATACAACACGTAGGTATCCGACAACAGGCGGGACAGCCCATCGACGATGGACTTGCGATCTTCTTCACTGATACCGATATCAATTGCCATGAAGTTCCCCTTTCCATAAGGCGTGAGACCCAAGCGGGTGCCGACCACTGTAGCAACACTTGGTCTGCGCCGCATGTGACATGGCGCAACACATCGCCCCTCGGGGACAGCGGTTTGAGTAGCCTGCGGCTTTACTGTTAAATAGGCATGGTGCCACCCGTGCGGATTGCCATTTGCCGGGTGCATAGGCTGGCCTGCCGCGTGTTCGCGCTCTACACCTCATGCGCACCGTGCTGCCAGCTCTTCCTGTGATCGGCCTTATCAACTGTGAGCCAACCCCATGTTCAAGATCGTCCATCTGGTGACGGGCGTGGCAGCCTTGCTGCTATCGCTCATGCCCAGCCTGAAAACCGATGCGTTACCCTTCCTGCAACAACCCGACGCGGTCTATCTCGCCCTGCTCGGCCTGCTCAACCTGGTGCTGGCCCCGGTCGTGCCACTGTACTACCGCGGCGCGCGGCAGCAGTTGCAGCACCTGGCCTGTGCCCTGCTGGTGGTGGCCGTGGTGCTGCAGACCCTGACACTGCTGGCCCGCCCGGAAATGGGCAACCTGGCCGCACTGGTCTGCGCAGCGCTGGCCGTGGCCGTGCACCTGGCCGTGGGCTTTGCCCGCAGCCCCCGCAAGGCACGCACCAGCCAGCACGCGGCGCAGGATGGTGGCAGTCGTGATACCGGCACCGTGAAATGGTTCAACACGTCCAAAGGCTTCGGCTTCATCTCCCGCGACTCGGGCGATGATATCTTCGTGCACTTTCGCGCCATTCGTGGCGAAGGCCACCGCATCCTGGTGGAAGGCCAGCGCGTGGAGTTTTCCGTGATGCACCGCGACAAGGGCCTGCAGGCCGAGGATGTGGTTGCGGTAACCCGCCGCTGATCCCGTTTGCAGAAACCATCCCTTGTGGGAGCGAGCATGCCGCACCCACAAGGTTTGTGTGCATCCAGCGGAATATGTGTAGCAGGTTCAGGTATCAATAATGAGGCGGCGGTGCCTCGTCCCCTTCGCTGCCATACTGGCCAACCATCTCTTCGTAACGTTTGATCAGCTCGGCCATCTGCAACTGCAGCCGCTCGATCACCCGGCCCTGCTCGACCACCACGTCATTCAATGCCTGGATGGTGTCATCCTGAAACGCCAGGCGGGTTTCCAGTTCGACCACTCGTGATTCAAGCGGCATGTCAGGCCTCCTGGTAACCGGCGAGCTGCAGCCCGCGCAGGCGCTGGCGGATGGCTTGCACCTGGTCGTCGGTGTACGCCGTCGCCGGGCACTTGCCCCACACCGGTGCCGGCCAGGCCGCGTCGTCGCGCTGGCGCACGATCACGTGCATGTGCAACTGACTGACCACATTACCCAACGTAGCCACGTTCATCTTGTCGGCGCTGTAGCTGGCTTTCAGCGCTTCGGCCAGGCCGGTGGTTTCCTGCCACAACTGCTGCTGCTCCGCAGCATCGAGCTCGAACAGCTCGCTGATGCCGGCGCGCTTGGGCACCAGTATGAACCATGGATAGTTGGCATCCTTGCTCAGCAGCAACTGGCACAGCGCAAACTCCCCCAGCACCAGCGAATCCTGCTGCAAACGCGAATCGAGGACGAACACGGCAAATCTCCTTCAGGCAGAACCAACCCGCTTCACGCGGAAAACAGGCCTGCAAGGATACCCTGCACGTTCCCGGTAACACAGCGCTACTTTTCGCACCAAAATGAGGCCACCGATACCCCTCGCACCACACTTGTCACCCCGCGGGTGACGCTGCATGAACAAGTTGCGGTAACACATTGACTTTCATGACAGCTTTTCAAATTTTAACGATTCTTGACCGTGCTACCGCATCAGGCGCCTCCCGCCCCGTGTTTACGGCACTTTCCGACCCCCGGTAGCAGGTTTTGTGAAAATTTCATGAAGCGTTGTGAATTTTGAGCACGCTTGTTGCATTCCTTTCACGCCAAGTCGGCACGACATCTGCATCGGCGGGTGAACGCGACAAATAACAACAGCGACAGTGGTTACCAGGGAGTTTCCCAACCGGAATCGGTAGTTACAGATTCTTTACGGTGAAAGAAGCAGCGCTGGTGTTGACGGCCCTTAAACCGGGGCGTGATTTGCGACATGGAACTACCTAGAAGCGACATGGTGAAAAAGTTCCGAAAAGGATGCTTATACCCATATCGCCAAGAACAGTCAGCGTGCTATACATTTTCGCCGACATAACAAGAAAGAGCTGCCCCATATAACTAGAACACTTGGACGCAGCGGTACTCTTCCTAAAAACCAAAGGAGCAAATCACGATGCGCGTGATGAAGTGGAGCATGATCGCCCTGGCCGTTGCGGCAGGGACCTCGCAGTTGGCATTGGCCTCTTCCCAGGACGAGTCCAAAGGTTTCATCGAAGACAGCAAGCTGAACGTCAAGACCCGCATGCTGTACTTCAGCCGTGACTTCCGTAACAACCCAGCCGGCACCCAGAGCCGTCGTGAAGAAACCGGCCTGGGCTTCCTCGGCACCTTCGAGTCCGGCTTCACCCAGGGCACCGTTGGTGTGGGTGTCGATGCCATCGGCATGCTCGGCCTGAAACTGGACAGCGGCAAGGGCCGCGCCGGTACCGGCCTGTTCCCTACCGGCTCTGACGGCCGTTCGCAGGATGACTACTCCAAAGCCGGCGGCGCGGTTAAATTCCGCATCTCCGACACCGTGCTGAAAGTGGGTGACCAGTTCACCGCTCTGCCGGTCTTCGCCACCGACGACAGCCGCCTGCTGCCGGAAATTGCCCAAGGCACCCTGATCACCAGCAACGAGATCGAGGGCCTGACCCTGCACGCTGGTCATTTCACCAGCCTGACCGCCCAGGAGCAAACCAACCGCGACAGCTTCGGCCTGAAGGAAGCCAACGTGGTAGGTGGTACCTACGCCTTCACCGACAACCTCAGCACCAGCCTGTACTACTCGAAGGTTGAAGACTACTGGCGCAAATACTACGCCAACGTCAACTGGGCACTGCCGATCTCGGACAAACAAGGCCTGGTGTTCGACTTCAACATCTATGACACCAAGAGCGAAGGCTCGGCCGAGTACCGCGCATTCGATGGCGACAAGCTGGACAACCGCGCGTTCAGCCTGTCGGGCGCCTACAACATTGGCGCTCACACCTTCACCCTGGCCTACCAGAAAGTCACCGGTGACGGCGACTACGGCTATGGCATCGACGGTGGCGGCACCATCTTCCTGGCCAACTCCGTGGCCCGTTCCGACTTCAACGCCGAAGACGAGAAGTCCTGGCAGGCTCGCTACGACCTGAACTTCGCCGAATACGGCATCCCGGGCCTGACCTTCATGACCCGTTATGTACGCGGTACCGACGCCAACGTCGCCGGCACCAGCAACGGCAAGGAATGGGAACGCGACGTCGACATCAAGTACGTGCTGCAAAGCGGCCCGGCAAAAGACCTGAGCTTCCGCGTGCGTCAAGCCACCTATCGCTCTTCCGATGGCGTCTACTACGATTCCCCATCGATCGACGAACTGCGCCTGATCGTGGAGTACCCGCTGAGCATCCTGTAAGCCTGGCTTGCAGTGCCCCGCACTTGAAAAAGCCCGGCGATCACGCCGGGCTTTTTCTTGGCTGACAAGCGTCACGCCCTGGGGCATCCTGTACGCCTTCGTTTCGCCCCCGTACAATGCGGGGTCATTTCAATGTCTTAGGCAATCGACACGGCTCACCATGCGCACCAGTCAATATTTGCTCGCCACCCAGAAAGAAACCCCTGCCGACGCAGTGGTCATCAGCCATCAGCTCATGCTGCGTGCCGGCATGATCCGCAAACTGGCCTCTGGCCTGTACACCTGGCTGCCGATGGGCTTGCGGGTGATGCGCAAGGTCGAGGCCGTGGTGCGTGAGGAAATGAACGCCGCCGGCGCCCTGGAAGTGCTGATGCCCAGCATCCAGCCCGCCGAACTGTGGCAGGAATCCGGCCGCTGGGAACAGTATGGCCCCGAGCTGCTGCGCCTGAAGGATCGCCACCAGCGCGACTTCTGCGTCGGCCCGACCCACGAGGAAGTGATCACCGACCTGGCCCGCAACGAGCTGTCCAGCTATAAACAGCTGCCGCTCAACATGTACCAGATCCAGACCAAGTTCCGTGACGAGATCCGCCCGCGCTTCGGCCTGATGCGCGGTCGCGAGTTCATCATGAAGGACGCCTACTCGTTCCATGCCGACCAGGCTTCCCTGCAGGAAACCTACGACCGCATGCACCAGGCGTATAGCAACGTGTTCACCCGCCTGGGCCTGGACTTCCGCCCGGTTCAGGCCGACACCGGCTCCATCGGTGGCAGCTATTCGCACGAGTTCCACGTACTGGCCGAGTCCGGCGAAGACGACGTGATCTTCAGCGACAGCTCCGACTACGCCGCCAACATCGAGAAGGCAGAGGCCATCCCGCGTGAAACCGTGCGCCCCGCCCCTACCGAGGAGCTGCGCCTGGTCGACACGCCGAACGCCAAGACCATCGCCCAGCTGGTGGAAAACTTCGGCCTGCCGATCGAGAAAACCGTCAAGACCCTGATCGTGCGCGGCGCCGAAGAAGGCAAGCTGGTAGCACTGATCGTGCGTGGCGACCATGAGCTCAACGAAATCAAGGCGGCCAAGCTGGAACAGGTTGCCGACCCGCTGGTCATGGCCACCGACGCCGAACTGCGCGAGGCCATTGGTGCCGGCGCCGGCTCGCTCGGCCCGCTGAATCTGCCGCTGGAAATC
Source organism: Pseudomonas sp. S1(2024) (assembly GCF_046557535.1). NCBI lineage: Bacteria > Pseudomonadati > Pseudomonadota > Gammaproteobacteria > Pseudomonadales > Pseudomonadaceae > Pseudomonas > Pseudomonas sp. S1(2024). The sequence goes on along the minus strand of NZ_JBKGFP010000095.1, from coordinate 7,857 downwards.
GTCATTGACCGCTCGGTTGCCCTGATGAGCGACTTCGGCATTGGCGCCAACATCGACGACAAGCACTACTTCGGCGTGAACTGGGAGCGCGACCTGCCGGTTCCACAGGTCGCCGACCTGCGTAACGTGGTCGAAGGCGACCCGAGCCCGGACGGCCAGGGTACCCTGGTGATCAAGCGCGGCATCGAAGTGGGCCACATCTTCCAGCTCGGCACCAAGTACAGCGAGGCGCTGAAGTGCCAGGTGCTGGGCGAGAACGGCAAGCCGGTAACCCTGTCCATGGGCTGCTACGGCATCGGTGTGTCCCGCGTGGTCGCAGCTGCCATCGAGCAGAGCTACGACGAAAAGGGCATCATCTGGAACGACGCCCTGGCCCCGTTCCAGATCGCTCTGGTACCGCTGCGCTACGAAACCGAGGTGGTTCGCGAGGCGACCGACAAGCTGTATGCCGAGCTGACCGCTGCCGGCTACGAAGTGCTGCTGGACGACCGTGACAAGAAGACCAGCCCAGGCATCAAGTTTGCCGACATGGAGCTGATCGGCATCCCGCACCGCATCGTCGTCAGCGATCGCGGCCTGGCCGAAGGCAACCTGGAATACAAGCACCGCACCGAGCAGGACGCCCAGTCGTTGCCGCTCGATGAAGTGCTGACCTTCTTGCAGGCCCGCGTTCGCCGCTGATAACCAATGCACGAGTGATCATGTTCAAGCGAAGTACCTTTCCCCTGGGGGGCGCCGCACTGTGCGGCGCCCTGCTCGTCAGCGGCTGCGCCAACCAGATGTCCCAGCGCAGCGACCACGAGGAGCGCGTCGAGCGCAAACTGCTCGAGCACACCCTGCAGATCGATGTCGGCGAGCCGAAGGTGATGGAGCTTCCGCAACGACGTGTGCGCGTGCATGAGCAGAAGCGCTTCGAAGTCACCGAATTCGAAGTCACCCGCAGCTATGACCGCTATACGCCTTACCAGCCCTGGCGGGAGATCTACGAGATCCCGCTGGGTGCGGTGGCCGTGGTGGCAGGCGTGGGTGCCAACGTGGTCAATGTCTTCGCCCTGGGCAACCTCCCGGAAAGCATCACCCACGACTGGCTCAGCTACGGCGTGGACGGGCTCAACCCGTTCATGAACGTGCCGTCCAACGGCCGTGCCCAGCAGAACCTGGCCGGGATCAGCGAAGTGCAGAAAGGCAAGCGCGAGGAATCTACCAGCGTGCCCTGGAGCGAGCGCCTGGTCGAGGTCAAGGCCGGCAAGATGACCCACGAGCTGACCACCGACAGGAACGGCGTGCTGCGCCTGAACCTGCTCGACAGCCCGTTCTCCGAGCAGAACCTCAACCACATCGGTACCCTGCACCTGCAGGTGCTGGACGAGGACAACGCGGTACGTGGCGATGCCAGCCTGCTGGTCAGCGCCACCCTGCGCAACAAACTGCTCGAGGCCCATGAACTGATCTTCGATGACCTCGAAGATGACGATGTCGGCCAATGGGTTCACCGGGTCAAGCGCTTGTCCGAACTCGGCCTGGAAGAAGAAGCCAGTGAAATGGAACAGAGCCTGATCGAACTGACCCGCAACGATCCGGAGTTGCAGCAGGAGTTTCTGCAGTCGCTGACCAAGGCCACTGGCCGGTTGGTGGCCGACCCGGGCGCGCAGTAACCCGCATCACGCAATACCTTGTAGGAGCGGCCTTGTGTCGCGATGGGCTGCGAAGCAGCCCCATGATTTCAGCCTTGATGCATGAATTGCCGGGGCTGCTTCGCAGCCCATCGCGACACAAGGCCGCTCCTACAGGGACCGCGTTAAATTGGCGGGCCAATTATTGAGGCGGGAACAGCTCCAGCTGCTCATGCGCCCCGCGCAAGTCGCGCAACCTCACGCCTACCCCCAGCAAGCGCACCGGCTTGCCACCACGGGCAAACGCCTGCCCCAGCAATTGGCGATAACTCTCCAGGTCCCTGCCCGCCCCCGCCTGCTCCATGGTGGTCTGGCTGAAGTCATGGAACTTGACCTTGACGAAGGGTTTTTCCGGCCGGTAACTGCTGTCCATGCGGGCGATACGCTCGTTCAGGCTCTCCAGAAGTTCGGGCAGCCGTGCCAGGCAACTGGCCAGGTCCGGCAGGTCGGTGTCGTAGGTGTTTTCCACGCTGACCGACTGCCGGCGACTGTCATTGTGCACGGCACGCTCATCGACACCCCGTGCCAGCCCCCACAAACGCTCGCCAAAGCTGCCGAACTCGCGCACCAGCGCCAGACGCGACCATTCGCGCAGCTCCAGGCAGGTTTCGATACCCAACCGCGCCAGCTTGTCTGCCGTTACCTTGCCCACCCCGTGTAACCTGGCCACCGGCAGGGCGGCAACGAATGCCTCCACTTCGCCCGGGGTAATCACGAACAGGCCATTGGGCTTGCGCCAGTCACTGGCGATCTTGGCCAGGAACTTGTTTGGCGCCACACCGGCCGAGACAGTGATATGCAGGGTGCGGGCGACACGGCGGCGGATATCCTCGGCAATGCGCGTGGCGCTGCCCGAGTACCACTGGCTGTCACTTACATCCAGGTAGGCCTCGTCCAGCGACAGCGGCTCGATCAGTTCGGTGTAGTCACGGAAGATCGTGTGGATTTCCCGCGAGGCTTCACGGTAGGCCTCGAAGCGCGGCTTGACGATCAGCAGGTCCGGGCACAGCTTCAGCGCGTGCCGCGACGACATGGCCGAACGCACGCCGTAGGCACGCGCTTCATAGTTGCAGGTGGCGATCACCCCACGGCGGTCGGCCGAGCCCCCCACCGCCATGGGCCGCCCGGCCAGGCGCGGGTCGTCACGCATTTCGATCGCGGCATAGAAGCAATCGCAGTCGACGTGGATGATCTTGCGCAAGGACATGGATGACCGTCAGCACTGTAAATTCATACAGATAGTATCGCATGCGCCCTCGGGTATGCAGCCTGTGCGCGACATTGCTCGATAATCGGCCTGAAAGCCCCGTCGCGCCTGAGCTGCGAGCCATATACAGACGCTAAGAGTTTGAACAAGAAAGGTTTTTTCAGAAAAAAGCTTGACACCCGCGGGTAAATCCGTAGAATTCGATCTCACAGGCGCGGGATGGAGCAGCCTGGTAGCTCGTCGGGCTCATAACCCGAAGGTCGTCGGTTCAAATCCGGCTCCCGCAACCATATTCGTCAGAACAAACCCCGCCTGTGTAACAGCAGCGCGGGGTTTGTTGCTTCTCCCCTCCTGCTTTTCGCCCCCCCAAATTTTCCCGTCCTACAGCCAACCCGCAGGCTTGAGAGGTCGTGCCCAGGATGAACTATCTTTAACCCTGCCAGACCGCTGAAAACGCTCGAGGCCGGAGTAACATTGGATACGTTTTTCTAAGGGACTTTCACTTGGCCATACCTTTCCCTCACCTCGCGCTGCACGCCCGGGGAAATCCATGACTTCCCACAATCCCGAATCCCCGGTGCCGCTTGCCACAAAGCTGCCTGGCGCCGTACAACGTCTGCCCTTGCTGGAACGCATGAGCCGTTACCGCCAGCCCATCGGCCTGGTAGTGACCCTGGTGTTGTTCACCATGGCCTTGGTCGCCTGTCGCCACCTGTTGAGCGAGTTGGACATCTATGCCTTGCACGATGCCATGCTCAGCGTGCCGACCCAGTCTTTACTTGGCGCCTTGCTGGCAACCGTGCTCGGTTTCGTGATCCTGCTCGGTTACGAGTGGTCGGCCAGCCGCTATGCCGGCGTGAAACTGCCCGCGAGCAGCCTGGTGCTGGGCGGCTTCAGCGCCTTTGCCATAGGTAACGCCATCGGCCTGTCGATGCTTTCGGGCGGTTCGGTGCGCTATCGCCTGTATGCACGCCAAGGGGTTGGCGCAGGTGAAGTTGCACGGATGACCGTTTTTGCCAGCCTGTCACTGGGCTGCGCGCTACCGCCTCTGGCCGCCTTGGCGACCTTGAGCGACCTGCCGGCGGCCTCGGCCGCACTGGGTTTGGCGCCTGGCTTGCTGGCAGGTATCGCCACAGCCGTGCTGCTGGTGTGCAGCGTGCTGGTTTTCGGTCTATACCGCCGACGCCTGGCTGAACAACCATTGGCCAACAACCTGCTGGTACAACTGGGCCGCCGCACGCTGCGCCTGCCCGGCGCACGCCTGGCGGCCCTGCAATTGCTGATCACCGCACTGGATGTCGCCGCTGCCGCCACCGTGCTGTATCTGCTACTGCCCGAAGCACCGCCATTCGGTGCCTTTATCCTGGTGTACCTGCTGGCCTTGGCCGCAGGTGTGCTCAGCCACGTACCGGGCGGCGTCGGGGTATTCGAAGCCATACTACTGGCGGCTTTTGCCGACCAACTTGGCGCGGCGCCGCTGGCAGCGGCACTGCTGCTGTATCGGCTGATCTACGTGGTGCTGCCGCTGCTGCTGGCCTGCGCGCTGCTGCTGGCCAACGAGGCCCGGCGCCTGCTGTTCGCGCAACAGGCTATCAAGGCCGCTTCCGGGCTGGCTGCACCGATCCTTTCGATCCTGGTATTCCTGTCCGGGGTGGTGCTGCTGTTCTCCGGTGCCACGCCCGAAATCGACACCCGCCTGGAGCACATGGGTTTCCTGGTTCCGCACCGCCTGATCGATGCTTCGCATTTTGGCGCCAGCCTGATCGGCGTGCTGTGCCTGCTGCTGGCACAAGGCCTGCGCCGGCGCCTGTCCGCCGCCTGGCTACTGACCACCGTGCTGTTGTTGGTCGGTGCCCTGCTGTCGCTGCTCAAGGGCTTCGATTGGGAAGAGGCCTGCTTGCTGACCCTCACTGCCGCTCTGCTCGCCCTATTCCGCCGCTCCTTCTACCGCCCCAGCCGCCTGCTCGAATTGCCATTCTCGCCGGTGTTTCTGGTAGCCAGCGCCTGTGTGGTCGGCGCATCGGTTTGGTTGTTGCTGTTCGCCTATCAGGATGTTCCCTACAGCCATCAGTTGTGGTGGCAGTTCACCCTCGATGCCGATGCCCCGCGTGGCCTGCGCGCCGCCATGGGCAGCGCCTTGCTGCTGGCGGCCGTGGCCCTGACCTGGCTGCTGCGTACCGCACCGCCGGTGATCCACTTGCCAGACGAAGAAGAGCTGCTGCGTGCCAACCGCATTCTGCTGGCATCCGACCAGCCAGATGGCGGCCTGGCGCTGACCGGTGACAAGGCGCTGCTGTTCCACCCTGGCAACAACGCCTTCCTCATGTACGCCCGTCGCGGTCGCAGCTTGGTGGCCCTGTACGACCCGATCGGCCCGGCCCAGGAGCGCGCCGAGATGATCTGGCAGTTCCGCGACCTGTGCGACCTGCACCATGCCCGCCCGGTGTTCTATCAGGTGCGCGCCGAGAACCTGCCGTTCTACATGGACATCGGCCTGACCGCGCTGAAGCTGGGTGAAGAAGCCCGGGTCGACTTGCGCCGTTTCGATCTCGAAGCCAAGGGCAAGGAAATGAAGGACCTGCGCTACACCTGGAACCGTGGCGGCCGTGACGGCCTGAGCCTGGAAATCCACGAACCCGGGCATGCCCCGCTGGCAGAGCTGAAGGAAATTTCCGACGCCTGGCTTGGCGGCAAGAACGTGCGCGAGAAAGGCTTCTCGCTGGGGCGCTTCAGCCCTGAATACCTGCAGCATTTTCGCATTGCCCTGATCCGCTTCCAAGGCCGCACGGTGGCTTTCGCCAACCTGCTGGAAACCCATGGCAAGGAACTGGCCAGCCTTGACCTGATGCGTGCGCACCCCGAGGCCCCGAAGCTGACCATGGAATTCATGATGATCGGCCTGATCTTGCACTACAAAAGCCATGACTACGCCCGCTTCAGCCTGGGCATGGTGCCGCTTTCCGGTCTGCAGCCGCGGCGTGGCGCGCCCTTGACCCAGCGCCTGGGCTCGATGGTGTTCCGCCGTGGCGAGCAGTTGTACAACTTCCAGGGGCTTCGACGCTTCAAGGACAAGTTCCAACCGGACTGGGAACCCCGTTACATGGCCGTGCCGGCCGGGCTCGACCCGCTGGTGGCACTGGCTGACACCGCCGCCCTGATCGCAGGCGGCCTGACTGGATTGGTGAAACGTTGATGACCCGACGCTTTTGGCTGTACCTGCTGGTTCCCCTGCTGTTGACCGCCCTGGGAGGCGCGCTGGCGTTCTGGCTATGGACGCGCCCGGCTCCCGAGGCACGCCTGGAACAACTGAGCATCAATGACACACGCATCACCCGTGTGACCCCAGCCGTGCACCCCAAGGCCCGGGTGGCCATCGGCGTACCCCAGGACCAGGCGCTGACCGACAGGCAGCTGCTGGACCTGGCCCAGGCTGGCGAAGCGCAACTGGTGCAGGTGATCCTGCCGCCCAATGACTGCAGCAAACAACAACAGGCCCTGGACCAGGCCTTGGGCCAGTTACCGGAGAAGCCGACCCTGGTTGCCGGTATCGGCCCTGGCGCCGCCCAGGCCTGGCGCTGGCTGGCCAGCCAGAACAACGACAAGGCGCGGGCGATTTCCGTGGGCTTCAGCCTGGAACAGCCGGGCTGCCAGACAGCGCTGCCGAAGTCGGCCGCCCACGGCCACTGGAACGTCGCCTGGAACGACAACCCGGATGACGCCAGCGCCGCCTTCGTGCGCGACCAGGCCAATGCCGAAACCAGCATCAGTGACTACGACATCCACCTGCCACAAGTGCTCAAGGCCCAACTGACCCAGGCCCTGGTCGGCCACGACGGCAACGCCCTGGCCATTCCGGTAGTCGAGGTGCCAGCCGGGCAGACCACCGACACGGTCACCCTGTTCCTTTCCGGTGATGGCGGCTGGCGAGACCTGGACCGCGACGTGGCCGGGGAAATGGCCAAGCTTGGTTACCCGGTGGTCGGCATCGACACACTGCGCTACTACTGGCAACACAAGACCCCGGAACAAAGCGCCGCCGACCTGTCCGAGCTGATGCAGCACTACAGACAGAAGTGGGGCACCAAGCGCTTCGTGCTGACCGGTTATTCGTTCGGTGCCGACGTCCTGCCGGCGATCTACAACCGCCTGCCGGCCGAGGACCAGCAGCGTATCGACGCGGTGATGCTGCTGGCCTTTGCACGCAGCGGCAGCTTCGAGATCGAAGTCGAGGGCTGGCTGGGCAAGGAAGGCCAGGAAGCGCCAACCGGGCCGGAAATGGCCAAACTGCCGGCGTCCAAGGTGGTGTGTGTGTATGGCGTGGAAGAAACCGACGAGAGCGGTTGCACCGACAAGACTGCGGTGGGTGAACGCCTGAAGCTGCCGGGGGGGCACCACTTCGACGAAAACTACCCGGCACTGGCCAAGCGCTTGATTGGCGAGATCGAGACGCGCCAGGGCAAGTCCAGCGTGGCTGAGCAGAACTGATAGGACCTTGCGGCCCATTCGCGGGTAAACCCGCTCTCATCGAACTGCACATAACTCATTGAATTAGCGGGGCCCCTGTGGGAGCGGCTTTAGCCGCGAACACCGGCGCAGCCGGTGCCATGCACCGCGTTGGATTCTTCGCGGCTAAAGCCGCTCCCACAGGGTACGCGGTTTGCTTGCAATTTCAGTTATCTACGCGCCAGCGCAGCCCAAAAGGCTGAGCCATCTCCCACAGGTCCAGCGCAAGCCTTGAAAGCTATGCGGCCCATGTGGGAGCAACTGTCTTGTGTTGCCTGTACTGGCCTCATCGCCGGCAAGCCAGCTCCCACAGGGATAGCACCTGGCTCGAGGCCGATGCGGTCGAGGTGGGAGCAACTGTCTTGCTCAATTTCAAAAAGCTGGCGCGATCCCTGTGGGAGCGGGCTTGCCCGCGAACACGGGCGAAGCCCGTGCCATCCACCACGGTGTTGGCTTCGCGGGCAAGCCCGCTTC
>NZ_JBKGFP010000094.1:0-74781 GCF_046557535.1 Pseudomonas sp. S1(2024) | reverse complement strand
AGGGAAGACCGGCCTCATTGCGGGTTTGCCCGCTCCCACAGGTACCGCACCGCTTGCAGCCTTGGTGCAGTACCTGTGGGAGCGGGCATGCCCGCGAAGAAGGTGCCTCGGTCGGTCAGGAAAACTCGAACGGCGCCAGCTGAAAGCCTTGCTCGTCAACCTGCAAGGCCCAGCCACGGCGGTCCCAGTCGCCCAGCACGATACGCCGTGCCGGTTGCCCGTCGACCACCAGCTTGTGTATTGCCGGCCGATGGGTATGCCCATGCACCAAGGTACGTACACCATGCGCCGCCATTACCTTCGGCACTTCCTCTGGCGTGACATCGACGATCTCGGTGGACTTCATCCGCGTTTGCGAGCGGCTTTCGCTGCGTAGCTTGCGTGCCAGCTTGTAGCGGGCCGACAGCGGCAGGTGCCGCAACACCCACAGGCTCAGCGGGTTGCGCAGCAAGCGGCGCATTTTCATGTAGGCCAGGTCGCGGGTGCACAAGGTATCGCCATGCATCAGCAGCACCTGCTCGCCACCCAGCTCGATCACGCTGGGGTCGTGCAGCAACGTGCAGCCCGCAGCGTCGCAGAAGGCTTGGCCGATCAGGAAATCACGGTTGCCATGCATCAGGTAGATGGCCGTGCCGCTGTCACTCAGCCGACGCATGGCCTGGCAGACCGACTGCTGGAAGGGCGTCATGGCATCGTCGCCGATCCAGGCTTCGAAAAAGTCGCCAAGGATGTACAACGCCTTGGCGTGGCGGGCACGGCCATCGAGCAGATCAAGAAACGCCCGGGTAATGTCCGGGCGTTCTTCTTGCAAGTGCAGATCGGAGATCAGCAGGATCACTCAACGATCTCGGCTTTCTCGATGATCACGTCGTCCTTCGGCACGTCCTGGTGGCCAGCCTTGGAACCGGTGGCGACCTTTTCGATGGCGTCGACGATTTCACGGCCTTCGATCACTTCGCCGAATACCGCGTAGCCCCAGCCCTGCACGTTCTTGCCGCTGTGGTTGAGGAAGTCGTTGTCGGACGAGTTGATGAAGAACTGCGCCGAGGCGGAGTGCGGCTCCATGGTACGGGCCATGGCGATGCTGTACTTCTTGTTCTTCAGGCCGTTGTCGGCTTCGTTCTGGATGCTGGCGCGGGTCTTCTTCTGGCTCATGCCAGGCTCGAAGCCGCCGCCCTGGATCATGAAGCCCTTGATCACGCGGTGGAACACGGTGCCATTGTAGTGGCCGTCCTTGACGTACTGAACGAAGTTTTCGGTAGTCAGCGGCGCTTTCTCGGCGTCCAGTTGCAGGACGATGTCGCCGTGGTTGGTGCTCAGTTTGACTTTGGACATGCTGAAACTCGCTCTTTCAAGGCAATCGGAATTAGGGTGCGCAGGGCGCGGGTCATCACCTGACGCAGGATCAGGCGATCGCGACACATGGCGCGCACTGGCCATTTTGCCAGGCTGCGGCAAAAAGCCGTGATAAATCACGCCAGTTTGTCCGGGCCCGACTGTCAGCAGCTTGACTGCTTCGGCTATGATAGGCCCTTTGATTCAATCGGCCTACCCAGGCCGGACACGTGCATTCAAGGATCCTATGAGCAAGCCCACTGCCGACAACGCGCCCAACGCCGCTGCCAAAGGCGCCCCCGCTGTCCCTGCGAATTTCCTGCGGCCGATCATCCAGGCCGACCTGGACTCGGGCAAGCACAGCAGCATCGTCACCCGTTTCCCGCCGGAGCCCAATGGCTACCTGCACATCGGTCACGCCAAGTCGATCTGCGTCAACTTCGGCCTGGCCAAGGAATTCGGGGGCGTCTGCCACCTGCGTTTCGACGATACCAACCCGGCCAAGGAAGACCAGGAGTACATCGACGCCATCCAGAGCGATGTCAAGTGGCTGGGCTTCGACTGGGCCGGCGATGTGCGCTACGCCTCCGACTACTTTGACCAGCTGCACGACTGGGCGGTCGAGCTGATCAAGCGTGGCAAGGCCTACGTCTGCGACCTTACCCCCGAGCAAGCCAAGGAATACCGTGGCAACCTCAAGGAGCCGGGCAAGAACAGCCCGTTCCGCGAGCGCAGCGTTGACGAGAACCTCGACCTGTTCGCGCGCATGAAGGCCGGCGAGTTCAAGGATGGCGAGCGCGTGCTGCGGGCCAAGATCGACATGGCCTCGCCGAACATGAACCTGCGCGACCCGATCCTGTACCGTATTCGCCATGCCCACCACCACCAGACCGGTGACAAGTGGTGCATCTACCCGAACTACGACTTCACCCACGGCCAGTCGGACGCCATCGAGGGCATCACCCATTCGATCTGCACCCTGGAGTTCGAAGGCCATCGTCCGCTGTACGACTGGTTCCTCGACAACCTGCCGGTGCCGGCGCACCCGCGCCAGTACGAGTTCAGCCGCCTGAACCTGAACTACACCATCACGTCCAAGCGCAAGCTCAAGCAACTGGTCGACGAAAAGCACGTCGAAGGCTGGGACGACCCACGCATGTCGACCCTGTCCGGCTTCCGTCGCCGTGGCTACACCCCGGCTTCGATCCGCAACTTCTGCGAAATGATCGGCACCAACCGTTCCGACGGCGTGGTCGACATGTCGATGCTCGAGTTCAGCATCCGTGACGACCTGGACCGCACCGCACCGCGCGCCATGTGCGTGCTGCGCCCGCTGAAGGTGGTCATCACCAACTATCCGGAAGGCCAGGTCGAGCAGCTCGAACTGCCGCGCCACCCGAAGGAAGACATGGGCGTGCGCGTGCTGCCGTTCTCCCGCGAGCTGTACATCGACCGTGACGACTTCATGGAAGAGCCGCCGAAGGGCTACAAGCGCCTGGAACCGGCCGGTGAAGTGCGCCTGCGCGGCAGCTACGTGATCCGCGCCGACGAGGCGATCAAGGATGCCGACGGCAACATCGTCGAGCTGCGCTGCTCGTACGACCCGGACACCCTGGGCAAGAACCCGGAAGGCCGCAAGGTCAAGGGCGTGATCCACTGGGTACCGGCCGAGGGCAGCGTCGAGTGCGAAGTGCGCCTGTACGACCGCCTGTTCCGCTCGCCGAACCCGGAAAAGACCGAGGAGGGCGGCAGCTTCCTGGACAACATCAACCCAGGCTCGCTGCAGGTGCTCAGCGGCTGCCGCGCCGAGCCGTCGCTGGCCCAGGCGCAGCCCGAGGACCGTTTCCAGTTTGAACGCGAAGGCTACTTCTGCGCCGACCTGAAGGACAGCCAGCCGGGCCGCCCGGTGTTCAACCGCACTGTCACCCTGCGTGACTCCTGGGGCAGCTGAGGAACCGCCGTGCTTACCATCTACAACACGCTGAGCAAAACGAAGGAAACCTTCAAGCCGCTGGATGGCAACAAGGTGCGCATGTACGTGTGCGGCATGACCGTGTACGACTACTGCCACCTGGGCCATGGCCGCAGCATGGTGGCCTTCGACCTGGTCACCCGCTGGCTGCGCAAGAGCGGCTACGAGCTGACCTATGTGCGCAACATCACCGACATCGATGACAAGATCATCAACCGGGCCAACGAGAACGGCGAAAGCTTCGATGCCCTGACCGCCCGCATGATCGACGCGATGCACGAAGACGAGCGCCGCCTGAACATCCTGCCGCCGGACCAGGAGCCGCGTGCCACCGACCATATCGCCGGCATGCACGCGATGATCCAGACCCTGATCGACAAGGGTTATGCCTACGCACCGGGCAATGGTGACGTGTACTACCGCGTCGGCAAGTTCGTCGGCTACGGCAAGCTGTCGCGCAAGAAGATCGAAGACCTGCGCATCGGTGCCCGTATCGAGGTCGACGAAGCCAAGCAGGACCCGCTGGACTTCGTGCTGTGGAAGGGCGTCAAGCCGGGCGAGCCGAGCTGGGAGTCGCCATGGGGCCCGGGGCGTCCGGGCTGGCACATCGAGTGCTCGGTGATGTCCACCTGCTGCCTGGGTGAAAGCTTCGACATCCACGGCGGCGGTAGCGACCTGGAGTTCCCGCACCACGAGAACGAGATCGCCCAGAGCGAGGCGGCCACCGGCAAGCAGTACGCAAACGCCTGGATGCACTGCGGCATGATTCGTATCAATGGCGAGAAGATGTCCAAGTCGTTGAACAACTTCTTCACCATTCGCGACGTGCTCGAGAAGTATCACCCGGAAGTGGTGCGCTACCTGCTGGTGGCCAGCCACTACCGCAGCGCGATCAACTACTCGGAAGACAGCCTGCGCGATGCCAAGGGCGCGCTGGAGCGCTTCTACCACGCCCTGCGTGGCTTTCCACGGGTGGCGGCCAAGGGTGGCGAAGAGTTTGTCGAGCGCTTCAGCGTGGCCATGAACGACGACTTCGGCACCCCCGAAGCCTGCGCCGTGCTGTTCGACCTGGTGCGCGAGATCAACCGCCTGCGCGAAAGCGATGTGGAGGCTGCTGCCGGCCTGGCCGGTCGCCTGCGCGAGCTGGGTGATGTGCTGGGGGTGCTGCAGCTGGAAGCCGATGACTTCCTGCGTGCCGGTGCCGAAGGCAAGGTGGATGCCGCGGAGGTCGAGGGCTTGATCCAGGCGCGCCTGCAGGCGCGTGCGGACAAGAACTGGGCCGAGTCCGACCGCATTCGCGACCAGCTGACTGCCATGGGTGTGGTGCTGGAAGACGGCAAGGGTGGGACTACCTGGCGTCTGGCCGACTGATCGATGTCACTGGGGCTGCTGCGCAGCCCATCGCCGGCAAGCCAGCTCCCACAGGAACCGCGCAATACTGAAGAACTGTGCAGTCCCTGTGGGAGCTGGCTTGCCGGCGATGGGACGCATAGCGGCCCCAGCTTCTATTTGGCTAGCCCGGCGAGCGGGCAGTGCAGTATCAGCCTCGCCCCGCCCAGCTCGCTTTCCCCCACCTCCAGCCCGAACCCATGCAGGTCGACGATCGCCGCAACGATCGACAACCCCAGCCCGAACCCCGCATGGCGGTGGCCTTCATCGCTACGGTAGAAGCGCTTCAGCACCGCCGCACGTTCCTCTTCCGGAATACCCGGCCCGCTGTCCTCGATGGCCAGGTGCAGGCCCTTGTCGTCCTGCGTCGCCGTTATCCGCACCAGCCCACCCTCGGGCGTGAACTTGATGCCGTTGCCCACCAGGTTGGCCAGTGCCTCGAACAGCAGTTCGCGGTCACCATGCAATGCCGGCAGTTCGGCCGGCTGCTGCAGTTCCAGGCGGATGCCGCCATCTTCTGCCAACGGCAAGTAGAAGTCGTGCAGCTCGACCAGCAACTCGTGCGGGTCAAGCTGGACGAAACCGGCTCGCCGCTGGCGGTCTTCCAGTTCGCTGATGCGCAACAACCCGCGAAAACGCGCCATCAGGGTGTCGGTTTCGCTAATGGCCTGGTCCAGTGCCTCGGCCTGGGTGGAGTCAGCGTCACTTTGCTGGCGAATGCGGTACAGCTGGGCGCGCAGGCGCGTGAGCGGGGTGCGCAGGTCGTGGGCGATGTTGTCACACACGCCCTTGACCTCGTGCATCAGCCGCTCGATGCGGTCGAGCATGGCGTTGACGATGGCTGCCAGCATGTCCAGCTCGTCGCGCCGGGCCGACAGCGGCAGGCGGTGGGTAAGGTCACCGGCGACGATCAGTTCGGCCTGGGCCTGGATCGCGCGGATGCGCTTGAGTGGGCGGCGCCTCAGCAGGTACCAGCCGGCAAAGCCCGGGATCAGGGTCAGCGATATCCCCCAAAGCAGGGCATGCAGGATGATCCGGGTCACCACGAACAGCGAGCCGTTGTCGCGCACCAGCACCAGCCAGCGGCCATCCTGCACCTTGATCGCCACCGCGTCGCAGCTGTCACGCGGCATGTGCGGGTCGTCGGCGTCCAGGCAGCGCTTGAGTTCGTGAACCTTGCCGTCCAGCCCCAGCTCTGGCGGGATGGCGCGAATGCGCCCGCCGATCGGGTTGAGCTGGTTGTCGAACAGGCCGTAGGCGTCGAAGCTGCGCTCCTCGAAGGCCTGGCTGGCGACCAGGGCGTCGTCCAGCTGTTTGCCGCTCATGTGCGCGAACAGGTGCTGGCGCTGCAGCATCGAATGGCGGGTGAGTTTGTTCAGGTAGCTGGACACCTCGAAGTACAGCACCCCCATGAGGATGCTGCTCCAGGCCACGAACAGAAAGCTGTACAGCGCCAGCAGGCGGCTGGTCGAGGAGCTCCAGCCCTTAGACGGGTTCAGCAATGGCATAGCCGGAGCCCCGTACCGTACGGATCAGCGGCGACTGGCCGGGCGAGTCGATTTTCTTGCGCAGGCGACCGATGTGTACGTCGATCAGGTTGGTGCCCGGGTCGAAGTGGTAGCCCCAGACTTCCTCGAAAATCATCATCCGCGTGATCACCTGGCCGCTATGGCGCATCAGGTACTCCAGCAGCTTGTACTCGGTGGGCAGCAGGTTGAGGGTCTGTTCGCCACGGCGGGCTTCGTGGCTGATCAGGTCCAGTTGCAGGTCGGCGACCTGCAGGCGGGTCTGGGTCATGGGTACGCTGTTGCGGCGCAGCAGCACTTCGACCCGCGCGGCCATCTCGTCGGAGGCGAACGGTTTGGTCAGGTAGTCGTCACCCCCGGCACGCAGGCCGCGCACCCGCTCGTCGACGTCGGAGAGGGCGCTGATCATCAGGATCGGCGTGGCAATCTTGAGGTTGCGCAGCGTGGTGACGATGGTCAGGCCATCGACCTCGGGCAGCATGCGGTCCAGAGTGATCAGGTCGTAGCCGCCGGCAATGGCCTTGGCCAGGCCTTCACGGCCATTGTCGGCCCAATCCACCTCAAGGCCGTGGCTGGTAAGTTCGGCGACGATTTCCTGGCCGGTGACGGCGTCGTCTTCGATGGTCAGTACGCGAGGCATGCTGGTTCCCGGGCATCTAATGGAGACTTGATTGTGCCAAAGAATAGCCAAACGGCGATTTAAGAAAAATTCATCTGGCGCGTTTTGCCTGCCCTGGCCCTATCGCCGGCAAGCCAGCTCCCACAGAGACCCCACAGGCCCCGAAGGCAGCGCAGTACCTGTGGGAGCTGGCTTGCCGGCGATAGGGCCCTGAGGGATACAAAGCAACCCTCTAGCGTGCGCCGATACCCTCGGCATGCATGATCTGCGCAATGATCGGCACCGGGGTCATCAGGTGCGAGCGCATCATGGCACTGGCGCGCTTGGCGTCCCGGGCCAGAATCACTTCCACCAGAGCCGCATGCTCCTGACGCTTGAGCTCCAGGGCCTGTTCGGAAAACACCGTCTGGGTCAGCCACAGGTGCCGGTAGCGCTCGGCCTGGTCGAACAGGTAAGTGCGCGCCTGCAGCAGGTGCTTGGAGCCGCAGCCCGAGGCAATGGCCGTGTGGAACGCCTTGTGCCGTTCGTCCCACACATCCAGGCGCTGCTCGCGGGTCTTCACTTCCACCACCTTGGCCAGGGTATGCGAGTGGGCCAGTACCGACGCCTCCCAGGCGTCGTCGCCACGCTCGATGGCCAGGGTGATGATCATCGCCTCCAGGTTGGCGCGGGCATCGTAGATGTCGTTCATCTCGTCCAGCGACATGGGCGCCACACGGTAGCCTTTCTGGCTGATCGCGTTGACCAGGTGCTCGGCCACCAACTGCGACAGTGCTTCGCGCAGCGGGCCCACGCCCAGGTCGTAGCGCTCCTTCAGGGTGCTCATCAGCAGCTTTTCGCCGGGTTTGAACACGCCGCGGATGATGTCCTTCTTGAGCCTCTCATACCCGCTGAATGCTGAGTTTTGTCGGGGGGCGAGCGCTTCCAAGGTCCTGTTCCTCAAACGGTTTTGTCGATCATACCGAAAGCGTTCGCCGGCGAAAAACAATGGACAAAAACACATTCTGTCTTTGAAAAATAAAAATGTAGACATTTTGCGTTTATGGCGATAATTTTAGCTCGCCCGCACTGATCCAGGTCATGCCCGGACGGCGCTACTCATTTTTTCTGCCAGGACACTGCCATGAACGCTTTTACGCAGATCGACGAACTTGTGATGCCACTGCCGCTCGAGCCGCGTGGTTACACCATCGCCCCTTCGAAACAGTCGCCGCGCCTGCTTGAGCTCACCTTTGCCCGCGAAACGGTCGAAGCGTTCGTCCAGGCTGTTGCCCAGTGGCCGGTGCAGGCGCTGGAGTACAAGTCGTTCCTGCGCTTCCGGGTTGGCGAGATCCTCGACGAGCTGTGCCAGGGCACCCTGCGGCCGGTGCTGCTCAATACCATCCTCAACCGCGCCAGCGGCGGCATGCTGATCACCCCGGTCGGCCTGGATGACGTGAGCCAGGCCGAGGACATGGTCAAGTTCACCACCGCCTGCGCACACCTGATCGGCCGCTCCAACTACGACGCCATGAGCGGCCAGTTCTATGCCCGCTTCGTGGTGGTCAACACCGACAACTCCGACAGCTACCTGCGCCAGCCGCACCGGGTCATGGAGCTGCACAACGACGGCACCTTCGTCAACCAGATCACCGACTACGTGCTGATGCTGAAGATCGACGAAAAGAACATGGAAGGCGGCAACTCGCTGCTGCTGCACCTGGACGACTGGGAGCAGTGCGACGAATTCTTCCGCCACCCGCTGGCCCGTCGCGAAATGCGCTGGACCGCACCGCCGAGCAAGAAGGTGTCCGAAGATGTGTTCCACTCGGTATTCGACACCGATGCCGAAGGCCGCCCGACCATGCGCTACATCGACCAGTTCGTGCAGCCGGAAAACTACGAGGAGGGCATCTGGCTGAACGCCTTGTCCGAATCGCTGGAAGGCAGCGAGAAGAAGCTTTCGGTACCGGTCGGTGTGGGTAGCTTCCTGCTGATCAACAACCTGTTCTGGCTGCATGGCCGCGACCGCTTCACGCCGCACGAAGGCCTGCGCCGCGAGCTGATGCGCCAGCGCGGTTACGTGGCCTTCCCCAAACCGCTGTACCAGCGCGGGCAATAATGACAGGGCGCGGGGCGGGCGCCCGCCCACGCGTCTTTGCACAAAACGATGCCACCAGGGCCCGCGCGGGCCTTGGTGAGCCAGTCAGGCAATGCCTGCGTGTGAGGTAAGGCTGTGTACGATTTCATCATCATTGGCGGTGGCATTGTGGGCATGTCCACGGCCATGCACCTGATCAAGGTCTACCCGGATGCGAAGATTCTCCTGCTGGAGAAAGAGTCCGGCCCGGCCCGCCACCAGACCGGCCACAACAGCGGCGTGATCCACGCCGGCGTGTATTACACCCCCGGCAGCCTCAAGGCGCGCTTCTGCCTGGAAGGCAACAAGGCCACCAAGGCTTTCTGCACCCAGCACGGTATCCGCTTCGATGAATGCGGCAAGCTGCTGGTGGCTACCAACGACCTGGAAATGCAGCGCATGAAGGCGCTGTGGGAGCGCACCGCGGCCAATGGCCTGGAGCGCTACTGGCTGTCGGCGGCCGAACTGCGCGAGCGCGAGCCCAATATCGTTGGCATGGGCGGCATCTTCGTGCCCTCCAGCGGTATCGTCAATTACGCCGAAGTGACTGCGGCCATGGGCGCCGAGTTCCAGCGCGCCGGCGGTGAGATCCGCTATGGCGCCGAGGTGGTCGGCCTGCAGGAGTTGGCCAGCGAAGTGGTCGTGCGCACGCGTGGCGACCATCATGACGATGAGTTGCGCAGCCGTTTCCTGGTGACCTGCTCGGGCCTGATGGCCGACCGCGTGGTGAGCATGCTGGGCCTGCGGACCGAGTTCGTCATCTGCCCGTTCCGTGGCGAGTACTACCTGCTGCCCAAGCAGCACAACCAGATCGTCAACCACCTGATCTACCCGATTCCCGACCCGTCCATGCCGTTCCTGGGTGTGCACCTGACACGCATGATCGACGGCACCGTGACCGTTGGCCCCAACGCCGTGCTGGCAATGAAGCGCGAGGGTTACCGCAAGCGCGATGTCAGCCCAGCCGACCTGTTCCAGACCCTGACCACCCCCGGCATCCTCAAGGTGCTGGCGAAGAACTTCCGCCCAGGCCTGATCGAGATGAAGAACTCGCTGTTCAAGGGTGGTTACCTCAAGCAGGTCCAGAAATACTGCCCGAGCATCACCAAGGCCGACCTCACGCCTTATCCGGCCGGCGTGCGTGCCCAGGCCGTATCGCGTGACGGCAAGCTGATCGACGACTTCCTGTTCGTCAACACCGCTCGCAGCGTCAACGTGTGCAACGCACCGTCGCCGGCCGCCACCTCCGCCATCCCGATCGGCGCATACATCGTCGACAAGGTATGCGAGCAGGTCGGTCGCCAGGGCGGCAGTTTCCCCAAGGCCGACCTGGCGCCTCGTCAGCGGGCTGCCGGCTGACCTACCCGTAATACGCCCTGCGGTTTCGTTTTCCTCAACCCGTACTGCCCTACTCACCATCTGGGGCAGGGCGGGCTTTTTCGCGCCTGCGTCGGTGACGTGCAAGCCGGCGGCCCCAGCGTGGGCATGACAATAACAACAAGGTAGCGCCATGCAAACCCACAAGAACAATTTGAGTCATGGATTGAAATCCCGGCATGTCACCATGCTGTCCATTGCCGGCGTGATCGGTGCCGGCCTGTTCGTCGGCTCCGGCCGTGCGATTGCCGAGGCAGGGCCCGCCACCATCCTGGCCTATATCCTGGCCGGCGCGCTGGTGGTGCTGGTGATGCGCATGCTGGCCGAAATGGCCGTTGCTTCACCGGACACCGGTTCGTTCTCTACCTATGCCGACCTCGCCATCGGCAAATGGGCCGGCTACACCATCGGCTGGCTGTATTGGTGGTTCTGGGTACTGATCATTCCCATCGAGGCCAATATCGCCGCCACCATCATCAATTCCTGGGTCCCGCAGCTGGAGATCTGGGTCTTGTCGTTGGTGATTACCCTGTTGCTGACCGCCACCAACCTGTTCAGCGTGAAGAACTACGGTGAGTTCGAGTTCTGGCTGGCGTTGGTCAAGGTGGTGGCCATTGTCGGCTTCATCGCGCTGGGGGTATGCGCCATCTTCGGCCTGCTGCCAGGCTCCGGTGTCAGCGGCGTGTCGCGCCTGTGGGACAGTGGCGGCTTCATGCCCAACGGTTTTGGTGCGGTGCTGAGCGCCATGCTGATTACCATGTTCTCGTTCCTCGGCGCCGAAGTGGTGACCATTGCCGCAGCCGAATCGGATGAAGCGGGCAAGCATATTTCCAAGGCCACCAACTCGGTGATCTGGCGGATCACGCTGTTCTATATCCTGTCGATATTCATCGTCATCGCGCTGGTGCCGTGGACTGACCCGCGCCTGGCCACCGAAGGGTCCTATGTCACGGTGCTGGACACCCTGGGCGTGCCGAATGCCAAGGCCATCATCGACTTCGTGGTGCTGACGTCGGTGACCAGTTGCCTCAACTCGTCGCTGTATACCGCTTCGCGCATGGTCTACTCGCTGAGCCGCCGCGGTGATGCGCCAGCCTGTGCCCAGGTGACCAGCCGCAGCGGTACCCCCGTGGTGGCTGTACTGCTGTCCACAGGCGCAGCTTTCCTGGCGGTGATTGCCAATTACCTGGTCCCGGCCAAGGTGTTCGGCTTCCTCATGGCAAGCTCCGGCGCCATTGCCCTGCTGGTGTATCTGGTGATCGCCGTTTCCCAGCTGCGCCTGCGTCAGCGCCTGACTGCACAGGGCAAGACGTTGGGCTACCGCATGTGGCTGTTCCCATGGCTGACCTGGGGCGTGATCCTGTTCATCAGCGGGGTGCTGGTACTGATGCTGTTCCGCCCGGATCACCGTCTGGAAGTGGTATCGACCATGGTGCTGGCGGTACTGGTGGTGTGTTCGGGCCTTCTGGTCACACGGCGCCGGGCGCGCGAGGCGGTGGTTGGCAGCGTAGGGCAGGGCGCTTGAGTCGCTCGGCCTGAAGACAGACGAGCAAGTCGCATCAGGCTGTGAGAGGATGTCCGCCATCACAGCCAGGACCCCGAACGCAGCCTGATGAAGACACCCAAAAGAATCGAACCCCTGATCGAAGACGGCCTGGTCGACGAAGTACTGCGGCCGTTGATGAGTGGCAAGGAAGCCGCCGTGTATGTGGTGCGCTGTGGCAGCCAGGTGCGCTGCGCCAAGGTTTATAAAGAAGCCAACAAGCGCAGTTTCCGCCAGGCTGCCGAGTACCAGGAGGGCCGCAAGGTTCGCAACAGCCGTCAGGCCCGGGCCATGGCCAAGGGCAGCAAGTACGGCCGCAAGGAAGCCGAAGACGCCTGGCAGAACGCCGAAGTGGCGGCGCTGTTCCGCCTGGCCGGCGCTGGCGTGAGGGTTCCCAGGCCCTACGATTTCCAGGACGGCGTGCTGTTGATGGAGCTGGTGACCGATGCCGACGGTGACGCGGCCCCGCGCCTGAACGACGTACACCTCGAGGCCGAGGAAGCCCGGGCGTACCATGCCTTCGTCATTCGCCAGATCGTGCTGATGCTGTGTGCCGGGCTGGTGCACGGCGACCTGTCGGAGTTCAACGTGCTGCTTGGCCCGGACGGGCCGGTGATCATCGACTTGCCGCAAGCGGTGGATGCAGCGGCCAACAACCATGCCTTCAGCATGTTGCAGCGCGATGTGGCCAACATGGCCCATTATTTCGGGCGCTTTGCGCCGGAGCTGAAAAGTACCCGGTATGCGCAGGAAATGTGGGCCTTGTACGAGGCGGGCGAACTGCGCCCGGACAGCCCGCTGACGGGGTTGTTCGAGGATGACGAGCAGGCGGCTGACGTGGCCGGGGTGATGCGCGAGATCGATGCGGCCCGGCTGGATGATGCGCGCCGGCGAGCCGCGCGGGCCGAGGCTGAGGCAGGGGTGGCCAGGGCAGAGGAGCCTGCGCCGCCCTGGCTGCAGTGATGTGTTGCCTGTGCCGGCCTCTTCGCGGGCACGCCCGCTCCCACAGGAATCGCGCTGTACTTGTGGGAGCGGGCATGCCCGCGAAAAGGCCGGCACAGGAAAAATGCAGCCATTGCCTTTGACGCAAGACAATATCTCGTCATCTGGCCTTTTCACTGGCGCGCGACAGGCATAAGGTATACGCCGTTCAAATTCCCTGGAGCTGTCATGTCCAACCAATTCCCGTCCGTTCGTCCACGCCGCCTGCGCCAGAACGAGTCCCTGCGCACGATCTTCCAGGAAACCGAGTTCCGCCTTGAAGACCTGATCCTGCCGATCTTCGTCGAAGAGGGCATCGATGACTTCGTGCCGATCACCAGCATGCCGGGCGTCAACCGCATCCCCGAGAAGCTGCTGGCCCAGGAAATCGAGCGCTATGCCCGCGCTGGTATCAAGTCGGTGATGACCTTTGGCGTTTCGCACAACCTGGACGCCGTCGGCAGCGACACCTGGAACGAAAACGGCCTGGTCGCGCGCATGTCACGCATCTGCAAGGACACCGTGCCGGAAATGGTGGTGATGTCCGACACCTGCTTCTGCGAATACACCAGCCATGGCCACTGCGGCGTGCTGCACGACCACGGCGTGGACAACGACGCCACCCTGGCCAACCTGGGCAAGCAGGCGGTCATCGCCGCTGCTGCCGGTGCCGACTTCATTGCCCCGTCGGCGGCGATGGACGGCCAGGTCCAGGCC
Source organism: Pseudomonas sp. S1(2024) (assembly GCF_046557535.1). Classification (NCBI taxonomy): domain Bacteria; kingdom Pseudomonadati; phylum Pseudomonadota; class Gammaproteobacteria; order Pseudomonadales; family Pseudomonadaceae; genus Pseudomonas; species Pseudomonas sp. S1(2024). Next base: position 61,203 of record NZ_JBKGFP010000094.1, on the reverse strand, counting down.
ATCCGCAGCGCGCTGGATGGTGCCGGCTTCCACGACACCGCGATCATGGCCTATTCCACCAAGTTCGCCTCGTCGCTGTATGGCCCGTTCCGTGAAGCCGGTGGTACCGCGCTGAAGGGCGACCGCAAGAGCTACCAGATGAACCCGATGAACCGCCGCGAAGCCGTGCGCGAGTCGCTGCTCGACGAGCAGGAAGGCGCCGATGTACTGATGGTCAAGCCGGCCGGTGCCTACCTCGACGTGATCGCCGATATCCGTGCCGCCTCGCGCCTGCCGCTGGCGGCGTACCAGGTGAGCGGCGAGTACGCGATGATCAAGTTCGGTGGCCTGGCTGGCGCCATCGATGAAGGCCGGGTGGTGCGTGAAAGCATTGGCGCGATCAAGCGTGCCGGTGCCGACCTGATCCTCACCTACTTCGCCATGGACCTGGCCCGCGAAGGCATCTGACCGCGAGCCGTTGCCCATGCAAGCCGCTGCCATCGCAGCGGCTTTTCTTTGCCTGCGCCGCAACCGGTGAGGAAAAACACAAAAAACCCTTAAGCGCTGAATTATTTAGTGTCCCGTTGTATCTCATCCCTTAGAGCATTCATCGACAGGGATACGGACATGAAACCTCGCAAGAAAAGCCTCCAGCCAATCGGCCTGAAGGACATCACCATCGTCGACGACGGCAAGATGCGCAAGGCAATCACCGCGGCGGCACTGGGCAATGCCATGGAGTGGTTCGACTTCGGCGTCTACGGCTTCGTCGCCTACGCCCTGGGCAAGGTTTTCTTCCCCAATGCCGACCCCAGCGTGCAGATGATCGCGGCGTTGGCCACGTTCTCGGTGCCGTTTCTGATCAGGCCTCTGGGCGGGCTGTTCTTCGGTGCCTTGGGCGACCGGTTCGGGCGGCAGAAAATCCTCGCTGCGACCATCGTGATCATGTCGCTCAGCACCTTTGCCATCGGCCTGATACCGTCCTATGCCAGCATCGGTATCTGGGCGCCGATCCTGTTGCTGCTGGCCAAGATGGCCCAGGGCTTCTCGGTGGGGGGCGAGTACACCGGCGCGTCGATCTTTGTCGCCGAATATGCCCCGGACCGAAAACGGGGGTTTCTCGGCAGTTGGCTGGACTTCGGCTCGATTGCCGGGTTCGTGCTGGGTGCCGGTGTGGTGGTGTTGATCTCTACGGTGCTGGGTGAGGAAAAGTTCCTCGAATGGGGTTGGCGCCTGCCGTTCTTCCTCGCCTTGCCGCTGGGCATCATCGGCCTGTACCTGCGCCATGCCCTGGAGGAAACGCCGGCTTTCCAGCAGCATGTCGACAAACTGGAGCAGGGCGACCGCGAAGGCCTGGCGTCCGGGCCCAAGGTGTCCTTCAAGGAGGTCGCCACCCAACACTGGCGCAGCCTGGTGACCTGTATCGGTGTGGTAATCGCCACCAACGTCACCTACTACATGCTGCTCACGTACATGCCCAGCTACCTGTCGCACAACCTGCACTACAGCGAAGACCATGGCGTGCTGATCATCATCGCGATCATGGTCGGCATGCTGTTCGTGCAGCCGATGATCGGGCTGCTCAGTGACAAGTTCGGCCGCCGACCGTTCATCATCGTCGGCAGCGTCGGCCTGTTTGCGCTGGCTATTCCGGCATTCATGCTCATCAACAGCGGCGTACTGGGGGTGATCTTTGCCGGGCTGCTGATCATTGCCGTGCTGCTGAACTTCTTCATCGGCGTGATGGCGTCGACGCTACCGGCAATGTTCCCCACGCACATCCGCTACAGCGCCCTCGCCAGCGCCTTCAACATCTCGGTGCTGATCGCCGGCCTCACCCCGACCATCGCCGCCTGGCTGGTGGAGAGTACTGGCAACCTGTACATGCCGGCCTATTACCTGATGGTGATCGCCGCCGTGGGGCTGGTCACCGGCCTGACCATGAAGGAAACCGCCAACAAGCCGCTGCGCGGCGCGGCACCGGCAGCATCGGATATCGAGGAAGCGCGTGAGCTGCTGCAGGAGCACCACGACAACATCGAGCAAAGGATAGAGGACATCGATGCGCAGATTGCCGAACTGGAGGCCAAGCGCAAGTTGCTGGTGCAGCAGCACCCGCGCATCGAGTGATCAGTGTGGCATGTAGCCACGCTGCCACGTCCGTGGAATGAACCGCGACACCAGGGCCAGCACGCAGGCCAGCGAGCAGCTGCCGGCTAGCGCCTGCAGGCCCAGGTGGTGCTGCAGCCATGCACCCAGCGCAGCGCCCAGCAGCATGCCGGCCCAAGGCACCAGTTGCACCCGCCAGCCATTGCGCCGCTCGCCCAGCAGCCAGCGCCCCAGCCCACGACCGAAGCGTGACAGGGCGCCGGTGACGTAGGTCAGGCCGATGGGCAGGCCGTTCACCTGTTCGACCACGGCGTTGATCATGCCCATGGCCAGTGTGGCGGCGAGCAGCGCGGGCAAGGTCGCTGCCAAGGGCCATGCGGCTGCAAAGCCCAGCAGGGCGGCGACCACCAGCAGCACCGGCCAGGCCCGACGGCGGAACGCGCGCGCCAGCAGCACGCCCAGCGCGTTGCCGATGACGAAGCTCAGCACTGCAGCACTCAGGCGTAGCACCAGGGCCAGGTCCGCATCGCTGATGGCAACGGCCAGACGCGTGGTGTTGCCACTCATGAATGACACGAAGTCGCCCAGCGCCAGCAGGCCGATGGCATCGGTCATGCCGGCCAGTACGGACAGGCCGGCGACCAGGCCGAGGCCGACACGACCACGCAGAATCTGCAGGCGCAGCCGCTTGGCAGTGCGCGCGGGGAGGGTGTTGGGCAGCATTCTCGGGAGCTCAGCGAGGCATTTCGCGGGCCAGGGTGCTCTTGATCGTGCGCTCCACCACATCGACCAGCACCATTGTCTGGTGGTCCACTTCGATGTTGAGCAGTTCGCCGGCCTTGTAGCTGGCAAAGGTGGTCTGGCGCAGGGTTTCCGGGATCAGGTTAATGGTAATCACGTTGTTCTCGACATCGGCTACGGTCAGGCTGCAGCCGTTGACCCCGATAAAACCGCGCGGGAATACGTACTTGCCCCATTCCGCTGGCATGCGGAACTTGATGAAGGCGCCGGTTTCCTTGATCGACAGCTCGACGATTTCGGCGGTGGTGGCGATGTGGCCGGCCATCAGGTGGCCGCCGACTTCGGCGTTCATCTTCGCCGAGCGTTCGATGTTGACGCCCTGGCCGGCCTTGAAGTTGCGCAGGTTGGTGCGCTCGAGGGTGGCGGTCATGGCGTCGAACCTGACCTGGGTGCCGTTGATTTCGGTGACCGACAGGCAGGTGCCTTCGACACTGACGCTGGCGCCGATCTTCAGCTCGTCGAGCAATTCCGGGGTGAGGTCTATGGTGAACTGGTTGTGGCCCGGGTAGGTGGTCACATCAAGCAGAGGGCGGACGGCCTGGACGATGCCGGTGTACATGGAGTTGCTCCTGGGCACGGAAAAGAAAACCTCCGAACGCTATGCCCGTGGAGCGGTAAAAGCAAGCCAGCCATTGGTCTGGACACTGGAAACCCACAGGCACGGCGCACTTTGTCAGCTGGAGGTGACCCTGTGGGAGCGGGTTCACCCGCGAAGCAGGCGACGCGGTGGATGGCACCGGCTGCGCCGGTGTTCGCGGGCGCGCCCGCTCCCACAGGTATGGCGCATTCCTTCAGCTGGTGGGCTCCCTGTGTGTGGGCATGCCCGCGAAGCAGGCGATGCGGTGGATGGCACCGGCTGCGCCGGTGTTCGCGGGTGAACCCGCTCCCACAGGTATGGTGCATTCCTTCAGGAGGTGGGGCCCCTGTGTGGGGCATGCCCGCGAAGCAGGCGACGCGGTGGATGGCACCGGCTGCGCCGGTGTCCGCGGGCGCGCCCGCTCCCACAGGAATCGCTTGGCTGCCGTTCAGAGCTTCACCGGCGAAGGCAATGGGGCAAATCCAACTCAGACATGCCCACTGCTGTTGACGATCCGCAGGCACAGCGCCTCATACGGGTCCAGGTTCACCATCAGCCGCCCATCCTCGGTCAAATCCCCTTCGACCGTTTCATTGATCATGTCCACCACCGGCCCCGGCGTGAACCCGGTCAGTTGCAGCTCCTCGGCAATCACTTCCTGGCCAAAGTTCAGCGCAGTGATCTGGATGCCACGCCCGGCCGGCAGCTCATGCACCATCACCAGCAAGCCGGGGCTGCTGACTTCGGGCACCAGCACCTGGCGGCTGGTGGCAATGCCATAGGCCTGGCGCACCGCCAGCAGCTTCTTCACCTTGCAGGCAAACGAATCGCCGTTCTCCAGCTGGCTGTCCAGGCTGCCATACAGCGCCCGGGCTCGGGGCATGCCACGCACAGACGTCTGGGCCTGTGGCTCCAGCCCGGCCAGGTCGTAGCCGCCGCGGTGAATCCAGCGGGTATCGCCATCCAGCATCCGCTGGGCGACCGCTTCGGCGGGCAAGGGCAGGGCGCCTACCAGGTCCCAGCCGGACAGCGCCACCACACCCGGCTGCATGGCGTTGTACATGACCAGCAGCAGGTGCACCTTCTGGATCAGCTCGATTTCTGCCACCCCGATCTGCCCAAGGTCGCGGATACCCAGCGCGGCAGCGATCAGGCTGGCCGTGGTACAGGCTATGCCATTGGTGACGAAGCGCAGGTTGTATGGCGCATGCTCGCCCGACAGCCGTTCGTAGATCTCTTCGCGGATGTGCTCGCGCAGGATGCCGCCAGGCAAGGTCTGGCCTTTGTACAGGTACATGTCGTGGGCATGCAGGGTCCAGAAATGCACCAGCTCCACGGTCAGCTCGTCGTGGTTCTGCAAGGCATGGATCAGCGAGGCCGGGTCGATGCCGAAAGCATGCGTCTCCTTGAGCATCAGGCGCAGGAACTCGGTGTCGCCAGTCAGCAGCGCATGCTGGTAGGCCGGCCGGGTAATGAAATCGTAGGACAGGTCGGCACCACCCCTGGACATCTGCGCGATGTCGTCGAGGGTCAGGTTCAGCTCCTGGAAGCTGAAACCGCCGGCCTTGCGGATCATGCCGCCGATCAGCTGGTTGCCGACGATCGACAGCGGGTGGCTTTCCGACCAGGCAGTGCCGCTGGCGCGGGTCTCCACACCGAGAAAACCGTTGGCATCCAGGCGCAGGCCACGTGCACCCAGGCAGTCCAGGGCGTGCAGGGCATCGCCAATGATCATCTGCTGGGCGGCGAAGGTCGGGTCCAGCCAGTTCAGCGATGGCTGGCCTTCCTTGAAGTAGTGCAGGTACACCCAGCGCCGGGTCTTGCCATCTACACCGGTCACCGGCGGCGTGGCGCTCCAGTCGGTTTCCTTCACACCTGGTTCGAAGAAGATAACCCGTTGCAGCTGGCCGACGATGTAATGGCGGGCCTTGAGCTCGTCGCACTGGGCCGGCAGCAGATTGACCGCGTCGCGCCCGGCAGGCACTTCGGGCAGCAGCGGCCAGTCTTCCTCGCGGATTTCGACCATGTGGTACAGCCCCGGATAGGGACCGTAGGCCAGCTCGGCCAGGCGAAAGTCGGCGCCCTTGCCCGTGTGCGAGGGGATCAGGTCGTCGATGGTCACGGCGTTGTGCGCGGCGGCCATGCGGCTCATCTGGATCAGCTCCTGCTCGCTGCCGTACAGCGGGTCGATGTCGAAACTGATGCGGTCGAAGTTGCCGTCCACGCTGGGGGTGAGTTCACGGCCACGAATGCCGCCGGACAACTTGATCGGGCCGGTGTGCAGGCCCTGAATGCCGATCTCCGACAAACGCTTCCACAGCGCCTCGTGGCCCAAGGCGCCAAGCACCGAACAACCTTCGGGGGCGATGATGGCATCGGGGTAGACGGTCAGCCAGACCGAAGCGATTTCAGTGGCGCGGCGGGGCTGCGCTTCGGCGTAGGGCTGTTGCCACAGGCGCGACTGGCCCGAGTACAAGTGGGTGCGTTGCTGGGAGGCCTTGAGCATGGCGCGGTCTTCGAGCCATTTGACGTATGACGGGTCGGGTTGGGTCATTTCGCGTCCTCTTTGCGTGTCGGCAGCGGCTCAGGTTATGACGGCTGTGGCGGCTGATCGTTCGGCTTGAGATTGCTTTTGGCTGTTTCGCGGGCGCGCCCGCTCCCACCGGATCTCTACACACTTCGAGAACTGTGCAATACCTGTGGGAGCGGGCATGCCCGCGAAGAAACTGCCACTGATCAAGGTTTGCGAATACGCAACTACCGTATGGGCTTGCTGATTTGTTTGCCAGCCTGAGAGGCGACCTCCAGTGCTTGGCCGTCCCGTTGCTTGCCTTGCCGAGCCAGGCCTTCGAGCTGCGGAATCAGCATACCCTCCGGCAAATGACGCCAGAACCGCCCGGGCATGTGCAAGCGCAAGGCGTCGGGGTTGAGGCGGGCGGGGTTGAAGGTATGACGATAGTAGGTGCGCCATAATTCGGCACCAGGGTCTTCGGCGTTGCGGGCCCATTGGCGCCAGGGTTCGGGGCACTGTCGCTGGTAGTCGAATGCCTGGCCATCGAAGCGTATGCCGTCGTGGGCCGTGGCAATCATCCAACGCAAACGCCCCAGGCGGTCGGCGAAATGCCCACTGGCGCTTTCGAGAATGTCATGCGCCGGCTCGTGATAGGCCACCAGGTCGAGTTGCAGCTGTTCAGCCAATACTTCGGGTAGTGGCACGAAGCGTACAAACGCATGCAGGTGGTGTGCTTCGCGATAGACCTGCTTGATCCGTCTATGCAGCTCACTGCCCAATCGGTCACCCGGCAGCATTGCAGTGCGGTCGCCATGGGCCACCCGCCACAGTACCTCGTAAAGCAGGTTCCAGCGGTGCTCGCCACGGTAGCGGGCCGCCTGTTCCAGCTGGCCGAGCAGCGCCGCAGGCACCTTGGCGCGAAAGGGACCGGAGCCTTCCGGCAGCGCTGTCGGTACGGCCAGCAAATCAGCCACCGGCCCTTGCGCCCAGGTGACCTCCGACGGGTCGATGCCATGCCCCAACAACACCCGGGCCTGCTCACGCCAAGTGGCGAACAGGCCGTCGCAGTCGAGCGCGATCACCCCCACAAGCCCATCTGCACCGGGGCCTGCGGCTCACGCAAGCGCGCCCTCAGCAGGCCGCTGCGCAGTTCGGCCTGGGGCGGGCGGTAGTCGCTGGTGACAATGAATGGCCGCGCCTTGTCCAGCACGCAGCGCAACTGGATCAGGTCATCGTAGCGAATGCGCCGTTCGCGTCGCAGGGCTACCAGGCGCTGCACGCTGCGCAGGCCGATGCCGGGGATGCGCGCCAGTAGCGCCGGCTCGGCACGGTTCACATCCAGCGGGAACACGTCGCGGTTGGCCAGCGCCCAGGCCAGCTTGGGGTCGATGTCCAGTGCCAGATTGCCGCTCTGGCCCAGCAGCTCGCCGGCCTTGTAGCCATAGCCACGCAACAGGAAGTCAGCCTGGTACAGACGGTGCTCGCGCAGCAGCGGTGGTGCGGCCAGGGGGACGCTGCCGGGGCTGTCAGGGATGGGGCTGAAGGCGGAGTAGAACACACGCTTGAGGCCGTAGCCTTGGTACAGCGATTCGGCATTGCGCAGCAGTGTGCTGTCGTCGGTGCTGTCGGCCCCGACGATCACCTGGGTGCTTTGCCCGGCCGGGGTAAAGCGCGGCGCCTTGGGTTCGTGGGCCACAGCTTGCTGGCCCTGGTGGATCACGCCCATGGCCTGGCGAATGGTGTGCGCCTGTTTTTCCGGTGCCAGGCGTTTCAGGCTGGCGTCGGTCGGCAGCTCGATGTTGACGCTGAGCCGGTCTGCCAGGCGCCCGGCCTCCTCGATCAGCAACGGGTCGGCATCGGGGATGGTCTTGAGGTGGATGTAGCCGCGGAACTCGTGCTCTTCGCGCAACAGCCGAGCCACGCGGACCAGTTGCTCCATGGTGTAGTCCGCCGAACGGATGATGCCTGAGCTGAGGAACAGGCCGCTTATGCAGTTGCGCCGGTAGAAGTCCAGGGTCAGCCGGACCACTTCCTCGGGGCTGAAGCGTGCGCGTGGCACGTTGCTGGATCGGCGGTTGACGCAGTACTGGCAGTCGTAGAGGCAAAAGTTGGTCAGCAGCACCTTGAGCAGCGATACGCAGCGCCCATCAGGGGTGTAGCTGTGACAGATGCCCATGCCATTGGTAGCACCCAGCCCATCAGCCCCGCGCGAGTTGCGTTTGGGCGCGCCGCTGCTGGCGCAGGATGCGTCGTACTTGGCAGCATCGGCAAGGATGCCGAGTTTGGCGATGAGTTGCATGGGCCTGACCTGTGATACTGAATATTCATACAGTATTTTGAGGCGTGACGGATTGCAAGTGATTGTGCACCAGCCACGCCCGACCAAATCCGTCATCTAAGCTTGTGGCTGACTTACGGATAGCAACGAGGCAAGGGGGAGGTTATGAGGATCACCATCAAGCCGGTACTGGCGCTGACCGGGCTGGCCTTGGCATTCGGCATGCTCGATGCCCAGGCCGCGGAAACCAGAAGGGTCGATGTCATGCTGGTGGGCGGCGGCATCATGAGTTCAACCCTGGCCGTCTGGCTCAATGAGCTGGAGCCGGGTTGGTCGATGGAAATGGTCGAGCGCCTGGACAAGGTCGCCGAAGAAAGCTCCAACGGCTGGAACAACGCTGGTACCGGCCACTCGGCCCTGGCCGAACTGAACTACACCCCGGAGAAGGACGGCAAGGTCGATATCAGCAAGGCGGTGGAGATCAACGAGTCGTTCCAGGTCACCCGTCAGTTCCTCGCCTGGCAGGTCAAGCAGGGCGTGCTGAAGAACCCGCATTCCTTCATCAACACTACCCCGCACATGAGCTTCGTCTGGGGCGACGACAACATTCGCTTCCTGAAGAAGCGCTACGAGGCGCTGCAGGCCAGCCCGTTGTTCAAGCCCATGCAGTACTCCGAGGACCACGAGCAGATCCGCAAGTGGGTACCGTTGATGATGGAGGGCCGCGACCCCAACCAGAAACTGGCCGTGACCTGGACGCCGATCGGCACCGACGTCAACTTTGGCGAGATCACCCGGCAATACGTGGGCTATCTGCAGACCCGGCCGAACTTCGACCTCAAGCTGTCGACCGAAGTGCAGGCGATCACCCGCAACGACGACGGCTCCTGGCATGTCGAATACAAGAACCTCAAGGACGGCAGCAACGCGGCCACCGACGCCAGGTTCCTGTTCATCGGCGCAGGTGGTGCAGCGCTGCCACTGCTGCAGAAGTCGGGTATCGAGGAGGCCAAGGACTATGCCGGTTTCCCGGTAGGTGGTTCGTTCCTGGTCACCGACAACCCGGCCATCGCCCAGCGTCACATGGCCAAGGCCTACGGTATCGCCGCCACCGGCGCACCACCGATGTCGGTGCCGCACCTGGACACCCGTGTGCTCGATGGCAAGCGCATGATCCTGTTCGGGCCGTTCGCCACCTTCTCGACCAAGTTCCTCAAGCAGGGCTCGCTGCTTGACCTGTTCGCCAGCGCCAGTGTGCACAATGCCTGGCCGATGGTAAGGGTCGGGGTGCGTGAGTTCGACCTGGTGCAGTACCTCATCGGCCAGGTGCTGCAATCTGACGATGACCGTTTCGAAGCGTTGCGCACCTACTTCCCCGAGGCGAAGAAAGAGGACTGGCGGCTGTGGCAGGCGGGCCAGCGGGTGCAGATCATCAAGAAGGACGAAGCATTGGGTGGAGTGCTCAAGCTCGGCACTGAAGTGGTGACGTCCAAGGATGGCAGCATTGCAGGATTGCTGGGTGCTTCGCCTGGCGCCTCGACCGCGCCGCCGATCATGCTCGATGTGCTGAGCAAGGTGTTCAAGGACAAGATGGCATCGCCGCAGTGGCAGGCGAAGATCAGGCAGATCATCCCGTCCTACGGCATCCGCCTTAACGACCACCCGGACCAGGTGCAGAAGGAGTGGGCATACACCAACGAGGTGTTGCAACTGAATCCTCCCGAGGGCGCCGTTACGCCGTAGCAAAGTACCATGCGGCGACCACCTCGATGCCTGCTTCGCACAGGCGCCGTGCAATGTGGTCGCCGGTGAAGCCGGCCACGCCGGTAATCAGTTCGGGCATGCTGGCTGCACCTGGCCGCGGCCGATGCCGTAGTAAGTCAGGCCGGCGGCGGCCATGTGCTCGGGTTCGAACAGGTTGCGCCCGTCGAACACCACCCGGTCGGCCAGTTGTTGCGGCACCTTGTCCAGGTTGAGCACGCGGTATTCCTGCCATTCGGTGACGATCACCAGGGCATCGGCGCCGCGCAGCGCGTCGTCCTTGCACGGTACCAGTTGCAGGTCGGCGCGGCAGCCATAGTGCCGCTGGATTTCCTCCATGGCCTGCGGGTCATGGGCCTGCACCCGCGCGCCGGCGGCCCACAGCGCTTCCAGCAAGACTCGGCTGGAGGCCTCGCGAATGTCGTTGGTATTGGGCTTGAACGACAACCCCCACACGGCGAAGACCTTGCCTCGCAGGCCGCGTGGGTAGTGGCGTTGGATCTTGCCGAACAGCCGGTTCTTTTGCTGCTCGTTGACCGATTCCACCGCACGCAGCAACTGTGGTTCGAAGCCCTCGGCCTCGGCGCTGCGGCGCAGGGCTTGCAGGTCCTTGGGGAAGCATGAGCCGCCAAAGCCGCAGCCGGCATAGATGAAGTCGTAGCCGATGCGCGGGTCCGAGCCGATGCCGCGGCGCACCAGTTCGATGTCGGCGCCCAGATGCTCGGCCAGGTTGGCGATTTCGTTGATGAACGAGATCTTGGTCGCCAGCATGCAGTTGGCCGCGTACTTGGTCAGCTCGGCGCTGCGCGCGTCCATCACCATCAGTTTTTCGCGGTTGCGGCTGAACGGCAGGTACAGCTCGCGCAGCAGCTCTACTTCGGCGGGTTCCGCGCCACCGATGATGATGCGCTCCGGGCGCATGCAGTCATCCACCGCCGAGCCCTCCTTGAGGAACTCCGGGTTGCTGACGACGCGCAAGCGGCTGGTATCGGCCACGGCCTGGGCGATGCGCGCCTTGATGCGGTGCACCGTACCAACCGGCGCGGTGGATTTGTTGACGATCAGCTTGGGGCCATCGGCATGTTCGAGGATGCTGTCGACCACGGCGAACACGTGCTTCAGGTCGGCGCTGCCATCGGCCTGAGGCGGGGTGCCGACGGCAATGAACTGCACCTTTGCGTAGTTGGCCGCTTCGCTGGCGTCGGTGGTGAAGCGAAGGCGACCGCAGGCCAGGTTCTTCTCCAGCATCGGCGCAAGGCCGGGCTCGAAGATCGGGCAATGGCCTGCATTGAGGCTGGCGACCCGCTCGGCGTCGACATCCATGCACAACACCGAATGGCCCACCTGGGCCAGGCACACTGCCTGGGTGAGGCCGACATAGCCGGTACCGAAAACCGTGACCTTCATCTGACAGCTCCTTGGCGAGAAAGCTGAAAAAAAATGTCACATCGTTGTTTAGAAATTGTTACTCGCGCAGGCGGCTGCCTCTTGGGCGACGTTCCACAGCTGTTGGCGAAACCAGCGGCGCAAGGGGTCGGCGTGGGTGCGTTCGTGCCAGATCTGCATCACCTCGATCGCTGGCAATGTCAGCGGCAGCGGGTACATGAGCAGGTCGTCGTCACGTTCGACGGCTTCGGTGGCCAGCGAGCGCAGGCAGGTGAGCAGCAGATCGGTGCCGCGCAGCAGGCGCATGGGGGCCAGGAAACTCGACAGGCCAGCCACGACCCGCCGTTGCATGCCCTGGCTGCGCAAGGCGCGGTCGACCAGGCCATCGAGGTCGCCGGTGAGGGTGGTAAGCAGGTGGTCGCTGGCAAGGAAGGTATCGAGGTCCAGGCCGTTTTCCAGGCCTGGATGGCTGCGCGAGGCCAGCACTACCAAGTGTTCACTGAGCAGGCGCTGTTGGTGGAAGGTTTCCGGCAGGTCGGTGTAGAACCCGGCAACGGCCAGGTCACAGGTGCCTTTCTCCAGTTCTTCGCGAGGCAGAAGACCGCGGGTATTGCAGGTGACCAGCGTCAGGTTCGGTGCCTGGCTACGCAGGGTCGGCAGCAGCCTGGGCAACAGGGTCTGCTCCACGTAATCGGTGCTGTACAGGTGCAGTCGGGCAGGGCGGGCGAGGAAGTCCTGCCCTTCGCAGCGCTCATAAAAACCTTCCAGGCCCACGACCAGGCGTTCTACCTCAGGGGCCAGTTCGTGGGCGCGTGGCGTCGGGGTCAGGCCCCTGGGCGCGCGCACGAACAGCGGGTCGCCAAACTGATGGCGCAGCTTGTTGAGCTTGTGGCTGAGGGCCGGCTGGCTCAGCGCCATGCGCTGGGCGGCGAGGGTGGCATTGCGTTCCTGGTACAGCACATGGAACAGGTACAGCAGGTTGAAGTCCTTGCTGGAGATATTCATTTTCTGGATCACAGGCATGAGAGCTTTCGAATTATCGAATCATAGCCTTGCCGTTAGCATGCACGCATCCCCGCCAACATGAGCGGACAGCTCTATTTGCCTGATCAGGAGATTGTTGCATGACCAAGATGTCCCGGCTTGCCCTGGCTGTTGCCAGCACCCTGCTTGCCACCGGCGCCCACGCTGCGCCCAAGGGAGAGGTGCTGGTGCTGTTGTCCAGCGAGCACCAGCTGCCCCTGCAGGACGGCAAGCGCTACGCCACCGGCTACTACCTGAACGAATTCGGCGTGCCTGCCGACCAGTTGCTCAAGGCTGGCTACAAGCTGGTGCTGGTTACCCCCAAGGGTAATGCCCCGAGTGTCGACCAGCGTTCGATCGACCCGAGCTACTTTGCCGGCGATGCGGTGGAGATGCGCCGGATCGAGAAGGTCGTGCAAGGCCTGCCGGGCATTGACGATACCCTGTCGGTGAAAGAAGTACTGGCAGGTGACCTGGGCCGCTATGCCGGGCTGTTCATCCCCGGCGGCCATGCGCCGTTGATCGACCTGGCCAACAACCCGGACGTGGGCGCCTTGCTGCGGCATTTCCATCAAGCCGGCAAGCCTACAGCCGCGATCTGCCACGGCCCCATCGCCTTGCTCTCGGCCCAGCAGGACCCGGCCAGCTACCAGTCGGCGCTGGCGCGTGGTGAAAAGCCGGCAGCCACCGACTGGTTGTACAAGGGTTACAAGATGACCATTTTCTCCGACCCGGAGGAGCAGGTATTCGAAGGTTCGCTCAAGGACCAGCGGCTGCTGTTCTACCCGGCCAACGCCATGGCAATGGCAGGGGGCGACATGGGCTACGCCAAGGCCTGGCAACCCAATGTGGTGGTGGACCGCGAACTCATCACCGGGCAAAACCCGTTCTCGGACAAGGCGCTGGCCAAGGTATTGCTGGAAAAGCTGGCTGAGCAGGCAAAGCCCTCTGGCCTGGGCATCTAGACTTACACGTGGCCTGCAAAAGCAGAGGGGGCGCCTTGATGGCGCCCCCTCTGCTTTGCTGCTTAGGCTTCAGCGTCCCAAGGACGATCGCCTTTTTCATCCTTGACGCGGGTCGGCAGGCCCATGACGTCCAGTGCCTTGAGGAACGGCTCGGCTGGCAGCTCCTCGACGTTGACCATGCGCTTGGCATCCCACTCGCCACGGGCGACCAGCAGGGCGGCGGCCACTGGCGGTACACCGGCGGTGTAGGAAATACCCTGGCTGTCGGTCTCGGCGTAGGCTTCTTCGTGGTCGGCCACGTTGTAGATGAACACTTCGCGCGGCTGGCCATCCTTGGTGCCCTTGACCAGGTCACCGATGCAGGTCTTGCCGGTGTAGCCCGGGGCCAGAGAGGCTGGGTCCGGCAGCACGGCCTTGACCACTTTCAGCGGTACCACTTCCAGGCCTTCGGCGGTTTTCACCGGTTGCTCGGAGAGCAGGCCCAGGTTCTTCAGCACGGTGAACACGTTGATGTAGTGCTCGCCGAAGCTCATCCAGAAACGCACGTTCGGCACGTTGAGGTTCTTCGAAATCGAGTGAACCTCATCGTGGCCGGTCAGGTACAGGTTCTGCGAACCCACCACCGGCAGGTCGTCCGTACGCTTGACCTCGAACATGGTGTTGCTGGTCCACTGGCTGTTCTGCCAGCTCCACACTTGCCCGGTGAACTCACGGAAGTTGATTTCCGGATCGAAGTTGGTGGCGAAGTATTTGCCATGCGAACCGGCATTGACGTCGAGGATGTCGATCGAGTCAATGCTGTCGAAATACTGTTGCTGCGCCAGCTTGGCGTAGCTGTTCACCACACCCGGGTCGAAACCGACGCCGAGAATGGCGGTAATGTTCTTTGCCTGGCACTCTTCGAGGTGTTTCCACTCGTAGTTGCCGTACCACGGCGGGGTCTCGCAGATCTTGCCCGGCTCTTCGTGGATGGCGGTGTCCAGGTAGGCGACACCGGTATCGATGCAGGCACGCAGCACCGACATGTTGAGGAAGGCGGAACCAACGTTGATCACGATCTGCGATTCGGTCTCGCGAATCAGCGCCTTGGTAGCCTCGACATCGAGGGCATTGAGCGAGAAGGCCTGGATGTCGGCGGGTACCTTGAGGCTACCCTTGGCCTTGACGCTGTCGATGATGGCCTGGCATTTGGAGATGTTCCGTGACGCGATAGCGATACGACCCAGTTCGTCGTTATGCTGCGCGCACTTGTGGGCCACCACCTTGGCGACACCTCCTGCACCAATGATAAGAACGTTCTTCTTCAATTTATCCCTTGCTCCTTACTGAAAGCCGGTCTTACGACAGGCTGGAAACGTAGTCTTCGAAACCGAACTCGCGCACCACTTCGACGCTGCCGTCGAGTTGCTTGACCACGATGGATGGCATTTTCAGACCGTTGAACCAGTTTTTCTTGACCATGGTGTAACCCGCCGCGTCGACGAACGACAGGCGATCACCGATGGCCAGCGGACGATCGAATTGGTATTCGCCGAAGATGTCACCGGCCAGGCACGACTTGCCGCAGACCATGTAGGTGTGCGTGCCGTCGTTGGGGGCCATCTTGGCGTTGAGGCGGTAGATCAGCAGGTCGAGCATGTGCGCTTCGATCGAGCTGTCGACCACGGCCAGGTGCTTGCCGTTGTACAGGGTGTCGAGCACGGTCACTTCCAGCGAGGCGCTGTTGGTGATGGCCGCTTCGCCCGGCTCCAGGTACACCTGCACGCCGTACTTTTCCGAGAAGGCTTTCAGGCGCGCGCAGAAGGCGTCCAGCGCGTAGTCTTCACCGGTGAAGTGGATGCCGCCACCGAGGCTGACCCACTCGACCTTGTGCAGCAGGTGGCCGAAGCGCTCTTCGATGTGCGTGAGCATCTTGTCGAACAGGCCGAAGTCGCCGTTCTCGCAGTTGTTGTGGAACATGAAGCCGGAGATCTGCTCGATCACCTGTTCGACCTTGGCCGGGTCCCATTCGCCCAGGCGGCTGAACGGGCGGGCAGGGTCTGCCAGCAGGTAGTCGGAGCTGCTGACCTGCGGGTTGACGCGCAGGCCACGGACCTTGCCTTCGGACTGTTCGGCGAAGCGCTGCAGCTGGCCGATCGAGTTGAAGATGATCTTGTCGCAGTTCTCGAGCATTTCCTCGACCTCGTCGTCGGCCCACGCCACGCTGTAGGCGTGGGTTTCGCCGGCGAACTTCTGGCGGCCGAGCTTGAGCTCGTACAGCGACGAAGAGGTGGTGCCGTCCATGTACTGTTGCATCAGGTCGAAGACTGACCAGGTGGCAAAGCACTTGAGGGCGAGCAGTGCCTTGGCGCCGGAGTGTTCGCGCACGTAGGCGATCTTCTCCATGTTGCCCAGCAGCTTGGTTTTATCGATGAGGTAGTACGGCGTCTTGATCATTTAAAGGCCCCCGGCCAGGCCGGCCAAAAAAAGGACACGCATTGTGCCTTCACTTGCCGCAGACCGAAAGGGTGGGTTACGCATTTCGTCGTGGTCGACGCTGTTGCGAGAGGATTTTTCCGGTTGCGGCGGGCTCAGTAGAACAGCGGCATGTGACTATCGTAATCAGCAACCGGGTGCCGCAAGGAGAATCCGATGAGTGTTGTATTGGATGGCACCGGCTCCGCCGGTGTTCGCGGGTGAACCCGCTCCCACAGGTTTGGCGCGAGGCTCAGAAAATGCGCGGTTCCTGTGGGAGCGGGCAAGCCCGCGAAGAGGCCGGTACAGGTAACCTCAATCCACCTGCTGCAACCACGCCTGGATCTGCTCCAGCGTGGCGGTAGCCCCGCCACAAACCACCACCAGCACATTCTGGTACTGCGCCAGGGCGCCCGGTGCATAGGCCAACGCCAAGGCTGCTCCACAAGCTGGCTCCACCAGCACGCGATGGTCCAGCAGGAACCGCTCGCAGGCTTCCAGCGCAGCGCGGTCACTGACCAGGTGGCTGTGCACCGGATGCTCCTTCACGCACACCAGCGCCTGGTCAGCCACACGCTTGGCCCCCAGCGAGGTCGCCACCGAGGCAATATGTTCCAGCTCCACCGAATGCCCCGCCTGCATGGCCGCATGCAGCGATGCCGCGCCCTCGGTTTCCACCGCCAGCACCGGCACATCGCCCCAGCCGTTACGCTGTAGCCCCTCGACCACACCACTGAGCAAACCACCACCGCCTACCGACAACACCACGGCATCCGGTTTCACGCCGGCCTCGGCGACTTCATCCACCAGGCTGGCATGCCCGGCCCACAGCAGCGGGTCGTCGAATGGGTGGATGAAGGCGTCATCCGGGCCGACCAAGGTCTGCGCCAGGGCGTTGGCCTCTTGCCAGGAGCTGCCATGCACCACCACCTTGGCGCCCTCCAGGCGCAGCAGATCTTTGGCTCGCTCGGTGGTAGTCTCGGGCACTACCACGGTCACCGGCACGCCCAGCTTGCGCCCGGCATAGGCCACTGCCAGGCCCGCGTTGCCGCCCGAGGAAGACACGAAGTGCCGCGCGCCACGGGCATGGTGCACCTCGCAGGCATGGCCCACGCCGCGCAGCTTGAACGAGCCGCAGGGCTGCAGGGCATCGAGCTTGAGCCAGACGTTGCTGTCCGCGGCCAGCGACAGCGGGCGGGACTCGATCAGGGGGGTATGGATATGCAAGGTCATTGGCTGGCTCCGCGCAGTTGCTCGAGATAGTTGTAAACGGTGTAGCGGGTCACACCCAGGGCGCTGGCGGCCTTTTCCACGCCGCCCTTGACGATGAACAGGCCACGCTCCTGCATCATGCGCACGGCCTCGACCTTGGCCTGCTTGTTCATCCGCCCTTGGCCGCTGCGCTGCAGGGATGCCTGGATTATCTCGCTCATCAGCAGTTCCATGTCGGCGGGTTCACTGACGGCAGGTGTGGCCCCCAGCGGCTGGAACTGCTGAAGAAAGTTCATGGCGGCGTCCAGGCCGGTGACGTCGGTGTTGACGCAGAGGCTGGCGAAGGGGTGGCCGCTGCTGTCACGGAAGATGGCCGTGGCGCTGCGCAGTGTGCGGCCCTTCAGCGTGGTGGGGTAGTCGGGCAGCACCACCGGCTCGCAGCCGTGCTGATCGGCCGAGGCCTGCATCAGTGCCTTGAAACCCTGGTCCTGTTCCGGGGCGGCGAGGATTGGGCTACCGACGCTGCGCCCGGAAAGATGGCCGTTGACGATCGCCACCACGGAGTGTTCCGGGTGGTCGAGGTCGTGCAGGAGGATTTCCATGTTGCGCGCGGCAACGCTGCCCAGGGCCTGGATGGCGGCCTTGAGGACGGTGAGGGTGAGCTGGCGTTCTTCGCTTGGGGTGATAGGCATGGCAGATCGCAAAATCAACGTTTTGTGTATTTTTACACATAAAGTTGAATTAGGCGATTTGCTTTTCCAGCCCCATTCGCGGGTAAACCCGCTCCCACAGGGACCCCACGGTATTCAATACCTGTGGGGTCCCTGTGGGAGCGGGTTTACCCGCGAATGGGCCGCAAAGCGGCCCCTTTAACCCTCAGCCCAGGGGCGGGGTACGCGGTGGGATCATTCGACGCGACCCGGTCGCCTCGAAGGCTGCACCAAAGCTCAGCAGCGCATTGTCGCTGTAAGCCCGGCCAGCAAAGGTCAGCCCCACCGGCATGCCGATATCGGCCATCACGCCCATTGGCACGGTCACGGTAGGCACGCCCAGGTGACGGATCGCCAGGTTGCCGTTGGCCACCCAGATACCGTTGCTCCAGGCGATGTCCGCCGATGCCGGGTTGACGTCGGCATCCGCCGGGCCCACGTCGGCCACGGTGGGGAACAGCACCGCGTCCAGGCCCATGTTGTCCATCCAGTCTTCCAGGTCCATCTTGCGGGTCTGCTCCAGGCCGCGCAGGCCGTCGGGCAGGGTCTCGATCTGGTCCCAGGTCTTCAGGCCACGCTTGGCCATGTTGACGTACTCGTCCATGCCAGCGGCCAGGTCGTCCTCACGGTTGGGCAGGGTGCCCGGGTCGTGGGGGAAGATCTGCGGCCCGTCGACATCGGCCAGGCGGTTGAGCCTGGGGTCATCGTTGGCGCGCAGGAAGTCGTCGAAGGCCCAGCCCGACAGCTCCCACAGCTCGTCATGCAGGAATTCCTTGCTGACGATGCCGCGGTTGTACACGGTCGGTGCCCCCGGGCGGTCGCCTTCGCAGTTGGACACCAGCGGGAAGTCCACTTCCAGTACTTCGGCACCAGCCGCCTCCAGTGCCTGGCGGGCCTGCTGCCACAGGTCGATCACCGTGGCGCGGGTGTGGATGCGCTGGCCAGTCGGGCCGCCGATGCCTGGCTTCTCGGAAGTACCGGCTTCGGCATCGGCATTGATGTACATGCGTGGCACGCCAAAGCGCTTGCCCTTGAGCGCGCTGGCATCCACGGCCAGGTCCAGATACGAAGCCGGGCGCACAGTCGAAGCGGCCGGGATTGGCACCCAGGGTTGCAGGCGCCACAGGTCGCCGCGCTTGTCAGCGTCGTCGGCTACGACCACGTCGAGGATTTCCAGCAGGTCGGCCATGGTACGGGCATAGGGAACCACCACGTCCATGGTCGGTGTGAGCGGCCAGTTGCCACGCACCGAAATCACCCCACGCGACGGGGTATAGGCGCACAGGCCGTTGTTGGACGCCGGGCCACGGCCGCTGGACCAGGTTTCTTCGGCCAGGCCGAAGGCACTGAAACTGGCGGCAGTGGCGGTGCCGGCACCGTTGGACGAGCCCGAGGCGAACGGTGCGGTCAGGTAGTTGGCGTTGTACGGGCTTTCGGCGCGGCCATACACGCCGCGCTGCATGCCGCCGTTGGCCATGGGCGGCATGTTGGTCTTGCCCAGGCACACGGCGCCGGCGGCGCGCAGGCGTTCGATGGTGAAGGCGTCGCGCTGGGCCACCAGGTCCTTGAAGGCAGGGCTGCCGGAGGCAGCGGTCAGGCCTTTGACCAGGTAGCTGTCCTTGGCGGTGTAGGGGATGCCGTCCAGCGGGCTCAGGACCTGGCCTTTGGCGCGACGGGCGTCGGAGGCTGCGGCCTCATTCAGCGCCTCGGGGTTGCGTACCACAACGGCGTTCAGGGCGGTGGCGGTGTCGGCGCCATCGTAGGCGTCGATGCGCGCCAGGTAGGCCTGGACCAGCTCGACCGCCGTCGTGCGGCCCGACTCGAGCGCATCGCGCAGCTCGGCAATGGAAACCTCGGTTACCTCGATCATGCGTTCACCAAAAAATGTGCAGGTGGGGGCTAATGCGAGGAGTGTACAAGAAGGGCTTGGCGGGCGCAGGTTTGCGCGGGGGCAAACGGTTTTTTGCAGGCGAGCATTGTCGGGTCTTCCCGAGTCGTCCCACCACCCCTTCGAGTATCACCATGCAGGCGGCTTCAGCCGCAAAAGGGCCCTTGCAGGCCACCGATCAATGCGGCCCGCGCGGAATGGTCTTCAGCAGGTCTTCCGGGCTGATGTGCCCAACCACCTGGGCCACCGCGCTGCCCGGGGTCGGCAGGTCGATGATGTGGCTTTTCATCTTGCCGATCACGTGCATTTCGCACGGCTTGCAGTCGAACTTCAGGGTCAGCACTTCATCACCCTGGATCAGCTGCATCGGCGCCACCTTGGTGCGCACGCCGGTCACGCCCTTGGCCTGCTTGGGGCACAGGTTGAAGGAGAAGCGCAGGCAGTGCTTGGTAATCATCACCGGCACTTCGCCGTGCTCTTCATGGGCCTCGTAGGCTGCGTCGATCAACTGCACGCCGTGGCGGTGGTAGAAGTCGCGGGCCTTCTGGTTGTACACGTTGGCCAGGAACGACAGGTGCGACTCTGGGTAAACCGGCGGTGGCGTGGTCTCGGCCTTGCGCCCGCCTCGCGGGTGCGCCTGCACCCGTGCTGCAGTCAGCGCCTCGATGGCTTCGCGGCGCAGGGCCTTGAGCTGCGAGTTGGGGATGAAGTAAGCCTGCGGGGCGTCCAGCTCGATGCTGTCGGCGTGGTACATGGTGGTGCCCAGCTGGCCGAGCAGGTCGTGCAGCTGGTCCAGCGCCTGCTGCGGCTTGTTGGCCGGGCCGAACGGGCCTTCCAGAGCCACTTGCGTGCTCACGCCTTCCTCGCTGGTGACGGTCAGCACCAGGCGTTGCTCGCGCAGTACCGCGTGCCATTGCACGCCGACGCGGCGCTCGGCCGAGGTGCGTTGCAGGGCCTGCTGCCAGTTGTGGTCGAGGTTGCGCGACAGCGGGTGGTTGGGCCGCAGCTTGTGCAGGCCTTCAGGCATTTCGTTGGGCTCGACGCGGTAGCGGTAGCGCTTCTCGCCGTCTTCCTCGAATTCGCCACGCGGTTCGGCGATGTTGGCACGGAAGCCCACCACCTCACGCTTCACCAGCACGTTGAGGCCGTCGCCGTTGGTCAGCGGCACCTCGGTGACCACCTGCATGTCACGCTTGCCGACCTTTTCCACCACGCCCACCGGCAGGCCGGTGAAGGTTGGCGAGTCGAAGGCGCCGATGTCGACCTTGCGGTCGGTGACGAAGTAGTCGGTGCTGCCGCGGTGGAAGGTCTTGTCCGGGTCGGGCACGAAGAAGTGCTGGGTGCGGCCGCTGGAGGCACGGGCCAGCTCCGGGCGGCCTTCGAGAATGGCGTCGAGTTCCTTGCGGTAGTGGGCGGTGATGTTCTTCACATAGGCCACGTCCTTGTAGCGGCCTTCGATCTTGAACGAGCGTACGCCGGCGTCGACCAGGTCAGCCAGGTTGGCGGTCTGGTTGTTGTCCTTCATCGACAGCAGGTGCTTCTCGAACGCGACCACGCGGCCCTGGTCATCCTTCAGGGTGTAGGGCAGGCGGCAGGCTTGCGAGCAGTCGCCGCGGTTGGCGCTGCGGCCGGTCTGCGCATGGGAGATGTTGCACTGGCCGGAGAAGGCCACGCACAGCGCACCGTGGATGAAGAATTCGATGGCGGCGTCGGTTTCGGCGGCGATGGCGCGGATCTGCTGCAGGTTCAGCTCACGCGCCAGCACCAGCTGGGAGAAGCCGGCCTGGTCGAGGAACCTGGCCCGTTCCAGGGTGCGGATGTCGGTCTGGGTGCTGGCGTGCAGCTCGATCGGCGGGATGTCCAGCTCCATCACCCCCAGGTCCTGCACGATCAGTGCGTCGACACCAGCGTCGTACAGCTGGTGGATCAGCTTGCGCGCGGGCTCCAGCTCGTTGTCGTGGAGGATGGTGTTGATAGTGGTGAACACGCGTGCATGGTAGCGATGGGCGAACTCGACCAGTTCGGCGATATCGCTGACTTCGTTGCAGGCGTTATGGCGCGCGCCGAAGCTCGGGCCACCGATGTAGATGGCGTCTGCGCCGTGCAGGATCGCTTCGCGGGCGATGGCCACGTCACGGGCAGGGCTGAGCAGTTCCAGGTGATTCTTTGGAAGGGACATGTCGTTATAGGTTCGGGCTGTCACGGTTTAGGCGGGCATTGTAGCGGCGAAACGGGCTGGCGGCATCATCGGGGTGCCGAGAGGTGTACTGCCTGCACCGGCCCTATCGCCGGCAAGCCAGCTCCCACAGGTACTGCACAGGCTTGAGGGCAGCGCGGTCGAGGTGGGAGCTGGCTTGCCGGCGATAGGGCCCTTGAAGGTGAATCAGCGCTTGGCAGCCATTGCGGTCACTTCCACGCGCATGCCTTCGAACGCCAGTGCAGCCACGCCCACGGCGGCGCGTACCGGCCAGGGCTTGCTGAAGAAGCGCTGGTACACCTCGTTGAATGCCGCGCGGTCGGCCATGTCGGTGAGGTAGATGGTCAGGTGCAGCACGCGGTCCATGCCGCTGCCGGCCTTCTCCAGCGCCACCTTCAGCGCCTGCAGGGTGCACTCGCTCTGCTCGACGATGCCGCCCAGCTCCAGGCTGCCATCAGCGTGGGTCGGGATCTGCGTGGTGACCAGCACGCCGTTGTATTCGGCAACGTCGGAAGAAATCGACTCGGCGTCCGGGTCCGGGGTGTAGATGATGTCTGCTTGTGCCATGGTGTGTTTTGCCTTGCTACGGAAGGAAAGCGGCAAGCCTACGCGAGCGCGCCGGCCCGGTCGAGGGCGCCCCGGTGTTTGAAATGCGTGGCGTTCGCCGTCAGAATCGCGGCCGATTGCAAAGCAGGGGTTTAGTTTGAACGAACAGACATTGTCCAGGCGCCTGGAGCGCGTGGCTGCACAAGTACCGCAAGGCGCGCGCCTGGCCGACATCGGCTCGGACCATGGCTACCTGCCAGTAGCCTTGATGCTGCGCGGCATACTGGACGCGGCGGTAGCGGGCGAGGTGGCGCAGACGCCGTTCGCCTCGGCCCAGCGCAACGTGCGCAGGAACGGCCTGGAAGGGCGGGTCTGCGTGCGCCTGGCCGATGGCCTGGCAGCGGTCGAGCCGGAAGATCGCATCTCGGTGATCAGCATCTGCGGCATGGGTGGCGACACCATGTGCGAGATCCTCGAGGCCGGCAAGCAGCGCCTGGCTGGCGTCACGCGCCTGGTGCTGCAGCCCAATGGCGCCGAGCGCGAACTGCGCCAGTGGCTGATGGGCAATGGTTACCGGATCGTCAGCGAAGAACTGCTGCGGGAGAACCGCTTCGACTACGAGATCATCGTCGCCGAGCCGGGCGGGGCGGCGTACACCGCTGAACAGCTGTACTTCGGCCCGGTGTTGCTGCAGGAGAAAAGCGAGGCGTTTCTGGTCAAGTGGCGGCGCATGCTGCGGCAGAAGCAGCAGACCCTGGCCAACTTCGAGCGGGCCCGCGGTGCGGTGCCTCAGGCGAAAATCGACGACTTCAGGCAACAGGTCGGCTGGATCACCGAGGTGCTGGCCTGACTCACTGCTGCGAGCAGTTGCCCATTTCCCGGTAGTCGATTTCGCGCTTCTGGCCCTGGTGGTCGACATACACCATGTGCGCGGTACCAACCTGGCAGTCGGCGGCGTTGCTGGGCGGGGTGATGGAGATGACCTTGGCCACGTCCAGCGGCATGCCGTATTCGTAGTTGCTGCTGCTGACCGGCTGGTTGCTGCCGGTGTCGGCAAGGGCACCGAACGAGGCGAGGGCAGCGGTAACAGCAAGGACAGCGATCGAACGTTTCATGGCAGGCTCCTTTTTTCAATGTATGACTAATGATCCATTCATTGGCCATCCACAATAAATGGGCTAACCCGTGATAGATTCCTGCCTGTAACGCAAGAATAAGACCGAACAAGGAGCACCTTCATGGACATGCTGCATGCCATGCGTACCTTCGCCCGTGTGGTGGAATGCGGCAGCTTCGCTGCGGCCGCCAATGCCCTGGATATTTCCGCGGCGCAGGTTTCGCGTATCGTTGCCGAGCTGGAAAACCAGCTGCAGACCCGCCTGCTGCACCGCACCACGCGGCGTTTGCGCATGAGCGAGGCGGGCGAGCGGTTTCTTGAGCGCGCGCGGCAGATCATGTTGCTGACCGAAGAGGCGGTGGGTGAAGCCCGTGGCGCGCACCTCACGCCCCGCGGCCGCCTGCGCTTGCATTGCCCGCACGGGATGGGCCTGTTGCTGATGCCGCTGGTGGCCGGCTACAACGCATTGTGCCCGGAGGTGGTGATCGAACTGACCCTGTCCCAGCGCAACCCCGACCCGCTGGCCGAAGGGCATGACGTGGTGATTACCGTGGACGGTGCGTTGCCGGATTCGCAGCTGATCGCTGTGCCGCTGGGCAACATTTTCAGCATCCCCTGCGCGGCGCCGAGCTACCTGTTGGCCCACGGCGTGCCAGAGCGCCCGGAAGACCTGCACCAGCACCGTTGCCTGCGCATGGCTTATCCGATGTACGAAGGTGACTGGGTGTTCCCGCAAGGGGTGGACCAGTGCGTGATCGCACCGAACGACAGTTTTTCCACCAACGTCGCCGACGCCATGCTGGTGGCCAGCGAGCTGGGCATGGGCATTGGCCTGCTGCCGTTCTACACCGCCAGCCAGGCGATCGAGCAGGGGCGGTTGTGCCGCTTGCTGGCGCCGTATCGCCTGCGCGAGAGCGCGCTTTATGCGATTTACCCGTCACGGCATTACCTGGATGCCAAGGTGCGCACCTGGATCGACTACCTCAAGGAGCAGTTGCCGGCACTGTTCGAGGGGCATGCCAGGGTGGTGGATGATTCGCGGTATTGGCGTTGAAGCACTGATCTGCTTTTTTGGGGCAACTTCTTGCACTGCCTGTACTGGCCCATCGCCGGCAAGCCAGCTCCCACAAGTTACTCCACAGGTCGCGAAGGCGGTGCAGTGCCTGTGGGAGCTGGCTTGCCGGCGATGGGCCGCACAGCGGCCCCAGTATCCCGTCTGATTACAGCGGGTAGTGCTCCCACAAGGTACTCCACAGGTCGCGAAGGCGGTGCAGTGCCTGTGGGAGCTGGCTTGCCGGCGATGGGCCGCATAGCGGCCCCAGTATCCCGTCTGATTACAGCGGGTAGTGCTTCAACTCCCGCGCAATCAGCATCCGCTGGATCTCGCTAGACCCTTCATAGATCTGCGTGATCCGCGCATCGCGGTAGTAGCGCTCGACCGGGTAATCCTCCAGGTAGCCATACCCGCCATGCACCTGGATCGCCATCGAACACACCCGCTCGGCCATTTCCGAGGCGAACAGCTTGGCCTGCGAAGCTTCCGACAGGCACGGCTTGCCGGCGCTGCGCAGGCGCGCGGCATGCAGGATCAGCAAGCGCGCGGCATTCACCTGCACCTGCATGTCGGCCAGCAGGTTGGCGATGCTCTGGTGTTCGTTGATCGGCTTGCCGAACTGCACCCGATCACGCGAGTAGGCCAACGCCGCCTCGAACGCGGCGCGGGCAATGCCCAGTGCCTGGGCAGCAATGCCGATACGGCCACCCTCGAGGTTGGACAGGGCGATGGCCAGGCCCTTGCCACGCTCACCGAGGATGTTGGCGGCAGGGATGCGGCAGTTGTCGAAGGTGACAGCGCAGGTGTCGGAAGCGCGGATGCCCATCTTGTGCTCGCTGCGATCGACCTTGAAGCCCGGGTTGTCGGTGGGCACCAGGAACGCCGACAGGCCCTTTTTGCCCAGCTCCGGGTCGGTCACCGCGAAGACGATGGCCAGGCCGGCGCGGCGAGCGTTGCTGACGAACTGCTTGGCACCGTTGATCACCCACTGGCCATCCACCAGTTCGGCGCGGGTGCGCAGGTTGTGCGCCTCGGAACCGGCCTGTGGCTCGGTCAGGCAGAAGCAGCCGATCACCTCGCCGGTGGCCAGGCGTGGCAGCCACTGCTGTTGCTGTTCGGCCGTGCCGTAGGCCAGCAGCGGGCCGCAGCCCACCGAGTTGTGGATGCTCATCATCGCTCCGGTGGCGCCGCAGCCGGCGGCGATCTCCTCCACCGCCAGGGCGTAGGCGACATAGTCGGTGTAGCTGCCGCCGAAGTCTTCCGGCACCACCATGCCCAGCAGGCCCAGTTCGCCCATCTTGCGTACCACGCCATCGTCGATCCAGCCGGCCTTTTCCCAGGCCTGGGCATGCGGGGCGATCTCGCCACGGGCAAAGTCCCGGGCCATGTCGCGGATCATGATCTGTTCTTCGCTCAGTTCCAGGTCTTGCATCTGTGTACTCCCGGGCTCACAGGCCTTCGAAGAATTGGTCGACCCGCTGGCGGTGCAGTGCGGCCAGGGTCGGCGGGTTCCAGCGTGGCTGCTTGTCCTTGTCGATGATCAGCGCGCGCACGCCTTCGATGATGTCGCCGTGCTGGAACCACTGGCGGTCCAGGTGCAGCTCCATGGCAAAGCAGTCGTCAAGGCTCAGGTGGCGACCCCGGCGCAGCATCTCCAGAGTAACCGCCATGGCCAGCGGCGAGCGGCTTTCCAGCTGGTCGGCGGTGGCTACCGCCCAGGCGTGGCTGTCGCCAATGCTCACCGCACGCAGTTGCTCGACGATGGCGGGCACGTCGGGCAGGGCGAAGAAGTGGTCGATGACCGGGCGCAGTTTTTCCAGCGGCGCATCGTCGAGCACCTGGGTGCCGAGCTTGGCCAGCAGGTTCTGCAGGTCCTTGAGTGGCTGGTCGCCGAAGTGCAGCTGGTCCAGGCCCTGGTCGAGGGCTGCCAGCTGGTCGCTGGCCAGGTACCAGTCGGCCAGGCCGCAGTACAGTGCATCGGCTGCCTGGATCTGGCTGCCGCTGACCCCCAGGTAGGTGCCCAGCTCGCCAGGGATGCGCGACAGGAAGTAGCTGCCACCCACATCCGGGAAGTAGCCGATTGCCACTTCGGGCATGCCCAGGCGGCTGCGTTCGGTGACCACGCGCAGGTCGCAGCCCTGGGCCAGGCCCATGCCGCCACCGAGGGTGAAGCCGTCCATCAGCACCAGCACCGGCTTGCGGTAGCGGTGGATGGCCAGGTCGAGGGCGTATTCCTCGACGAAGAAGGTTTCATGCAGCGTTTCGCCGGCCTTGAAACTGTCGTGCAGCGAGCGGATATCGCCACCGGCGCAGAACCCTTTCGGGCCTTCGCCACGCAGTACCACGGCGTGCACGTGCGGGTCTTCGGCCCACTGGTCGAGGTGCTGGCGCAGGCTGCGGACCATGTCCAGGGTCAGGGCATTGAGGCCGGCGGGGCGGTTCAGGGTCAGATGGCCGATCTGGTTGCGGACCTCGGCCAGCACATGGTCGGTTGCCGAGGTATGAGCGTGCGCAGTCATTGCGTTCTCCCTGCTTTGTTATTGATTTTCCAAGTGAAGTCTGGAGTTCGCTGGAGGATCGCAGGATCCTGTCATGCGAATTTGCCTTGCACAATCGACAAATCTGCAGGGGGATTCTGCATTTTTGTCTTGTGTGGCGATAACGCCACTCTAGCAAGGTTTCAGGTTGGCCGGGCTGGCCCTATCGCCGGCAAGCCAGCTCCCACAGGTACCGCACAACTTTCAAGGCCTGCGCTGTACCTGTGGGAGCTGGCTTGCCTGCGATAGGGCCATGAGCGACAGCGCATATGCTAAATCGTTACCCTGACCGTAACGATTAGTGCCTGAGCTTGATTGATGCGCAACCACCCCAGCCCTAAGGTGACCCCCACGACAGCGAACCCGTGGAGTCACCATGACAACAACCAAGAATCCACCGCCGCAATGGTCGCGGCGGCGCGCCGAAAAGCAGCGCCGCCTTGACCGGGTCCGCCACCTCGCCGACGGCGTGGTGCTGCCCACCGAGCGTATTGTCGAAGCCCTGGAACTGCTGCTGGCCCCCGGCGACCGGGTAGTGCTCGAAGGCAACAACCAGAAGCAGGCCGACTTCCTTTCCCGCGCGCTGGCCAAGGTCGACCCTGGGCGCCTGCACGACTTGCACATGATCATGCCCAGCGTCAGCCGGGCCGAGCACCTGGACCTGTTCGAGCGTGGTATAGCCCGCAAGCTCGACTTCTCCTTCGCCGGCCCGCAGAGCCTGCGCATTGGCCAACTGCTGGAAGACGGCCTGCTCGAAGTCGGTGCCATCCACACCTATATCGAGCTGTACTCGCGGCTGCTGGTCGACCTGATCCCCAACGTCACCCTGGTGGCTGGCTTCATGGCCGATCGCGACGGCAACCTGTTCACCGGCCCCAGCACCGAAGACACCCCGGCCTTGGTGGAGCCGGCTGCGTTCAGCGACGGCATCGTCATTGCCCAGGTCAACCAGCTGGTGGACCGCGTGGATGACCTGCCACGGGTCGATATCCCGGCATCCTGGGTCGATTTCGTGGTGGTTGCCGACCAGCCTTTCTATATAGAGCCGCTGTTCACCCGCGACCCGCGCCACATCAAGCCGGTGCATGTGCTGATGGCGATGATGGCCATTCGCGGCATCTACGAAAAGCACCAGGTGCAGTCGCTGAACCATGGCATTGGCTTCAACACCGCCGCCATCGAGCTGATCCTGCCCACCTATGGCGAATCCCTGGGCCTGAAGGGCAAGATCTGCCGCAACTGGACACTCAACCCGCACCCGACACTGATCCCGGCCATCGAGACCGGCTGGGTGGAAAGCGTGCACTGCTTCGGCACCGAACTGGGCATGGAAGACTACATCGCCCAGCGCCCGGATGTGTTCTTCACTGGCCGTGATGGTTCGCTGCGTTCCAACCGCATGATGTGCCAGCTGGCCGGGCAGTACGCCGTCGACCTGTTCATCGGCGCCACCCTGCAGGTGGATGGCGATGGCCATTCCTCGACCGTGACCCGCGGCCGCCTGGCCGGCTTCGGCGGTGCCCCGAACATGGGCCACGACCCCCGTGGCCGGCGCCATGCGACCCCGGCCTGGCTCGACATGACCGTGCCGGAAACAATGCTCGAACGCGGTCGCAAGCTGGTGGTGCAGATGGTCGAGACCTACCAGGAAGGCGGCAAGCCCACCTTCGTGGAAACCCTGGATGCCGTGGAAGTGGCCAGGAAAGCCGGCATGCCGCTGGCGCCGGTGATGATCTACGGCGACGACGTTACCCACCTGCTGACCGAGGAGGGCATTGCCTACCTGTACAAGGCCCGCAGCCTGGAAGAGCGCCAGCAGATGATCGCCGCCGTGGCCGGGGTTACCGCCATCGGCCTGCGGCACGACCCCAAGGACACGCAGCGCCTGCGCCAGCAGGGCCTGGTCGCCTTGCCCGAAGACCTCGGCATCCGCCGCACCGACGCCAGCCGCGAACTGCTGGCCGCGCGCAGCATCGCCGACCTGGTCGAATGGTCCGGCGGCCTCTACAACCCGCCTGCACGGTTCAGGAGCTGGTGATGAAAGCACTCGACTTGCAACCGCGTGGAATTCTTCGCGAGCACAGGAATAGTGATCCATTTGAAGATTGCGCGGTCCCTGTGGGAGCGGGCGTGCCCGCGAAGAGGCCAGCACAGGCAACCGAATTACCCCTGGCCGACCACCTGGCCGACCTGGCCGTGGAGGCCCTGATCGACGAAGCCGACCTGTCCCCCAAACCCGGCCTGGTCGACCGCCGTGGCAATGGCGCCCACCACGACATGACCCTGGCCCTGATGCATGCCTCGGCCCTGGCCCTGTGGCCATGCTTGCGCAACATGGCCGAAGCCGCCCAGGCCATCGGCACCCTCGGCCAGCCCCTGCGCGCCACCTTGGGCCAGCTCGGCCGCGAAGGCGAGGCGGCGATGCTGGCCGCGACCGGTGGGGTCAACACCCACCGCGGCGCAATCTGGGCCCTCGGCCTGCTGGTAGCATCCAAGGCCCTCGACACCCAGGCCGATACCAACACCCTGGCTGCCCGTGCCGGGCGCATCGCACTGTTCGACGACCCCGCCATGACCACCCAGGACAGCCATGGCCTGCAGGTACGCCGCCGCTATGGCACTGGCGGCGCCCGCGAACAGGCGCAACAAGGTTTCCCGGCGGTTATCGGTCACGGCCTGCCACAACTGCAGCGCAGCCGCGCCGCAGGTGCCAGCGAGCCCCACGCCCGGCTCGACGCGCTGCTGGCGATCATGGCCGTGCTCAACGATACCTGCGTGCTCTGGCGCAGCGGCCCGACCGGGCTGGCTGCCGTCCAGCACGGCGCCCGTACCGTGCTGAGCGAAGGCGGCAGCGCCACGCTGGCCGGGCGGCGGCAGCTGCGCCGGCTGGACCAGCACCTGCTTCAGCTGAATGCCTCACCGGGCGGCGCCGCCGATCTGCTGGCCGCCTGCCTGTTCCTCGACAAAGCCGGGAGCCTGTGACATGGAAACCCTGACCTTTCAATTCCCCGCCGCCGCCCCTGGGCGTGGCCGCACGCTGGTGGGCTGCGTCAGCTCCGGCGACCTTGAAGTGCTGATCGAACCCGGCACCGCCGGCAGCCTGCAAATTCAGGTGGTGACTTCGGTCAACGGCAGCGCTGCCCGCTGGGCGCAGCTGTTTCAGCGCCTGTTCGAGGGCCGCACCTGGCCTGCCGTCAACATCGACATCCATGATTTCGGCGCCACCCCAGGCGTGGTGCGCCTGCGCCTGGAGCAAGGCTTCGAGGAGATCGCCCATGACTGATATCGCACGCTTGCTGCACAGCCGCAGCTTTGTCGAACTGGGTGCCCGCCAGCGCGCCCGCGCCGTGCTCGACCCGGGCAGCTTCCGTGAGCTGCTGGGCCCGTTCGACCGGTTGATGTCACCGTGGCTGCCGCGCCAGGGCATCGTGCCGCAGGCCGATGATGGCGTGGTCATCGCCAAGGGCCTGCTGAACGGGCGAAACGCTGTGGTCGCTGCCATCGAAGGCAGTTTCCAGGGCGGCAGCATGGGCGAGGTGGGTGGTGCCAAGATCGCCGGTGCGCTGGAGCTGGCCATCGAAGACAACCGTAACGGCATCCCCACCTGCGCCGTGCTGCTGCTGGAAACCGGCGGAGTACGCCTGCAGGAAGCCAACCTGGGCCTGGCGGCGATTGCCGAAATACAGGCGGCGATTGTCGAGCTGCGCGCCTGGCAGCCGGTGGTCGGCCTGGTCGCAGGTTCGGTCGGCTGTTTCGGCGGCATGTCCATCGCCGCTGGCCTTTGCAGCCACTTGCTGGTCACCCGCGAAGCCCGCGTGGGCCTCAACGGCCCGCAGGTAATCGAGCAGGAAGCGGGCATCGGTGAATACGATGCCAAGGACCGCCCCTTCATCTGGAGCTTGACCGGCGGCGAGCAGCGCCACGCCAGCGGCCTGGTCGATGCCTGTGTGGCCGATGACATCGAGGTTTTGCGCGAACGCTTGCTGCAATTGCTCGACGAGCCTTCAAGGGATCGCGCCGGTCAACACGCCTGGTTCCTCGATCGCCTGGCCCGGCTGGGCGATGACTGCACGCAACTGGATGCCGCTGCCGTGCGTGACCTGTACCAAGGAGAAGCCAAATGAACCGTGCCTTGAACTGGCTGCCGGGCCTCGCCGGCGGGCAAGCCTTGCCCGGCTACCCCGCGTCGTTGCGGGTAATCGATGGCGAACTGGACAACCGCCTGGCGCGTTTCATCGCCGTGGTGCCGGACACCGACAACCCGTTCCCCCGGGCGCGCTCGGGCGAAGTCGGCCTGCTGGAAGGCTGGGGCCTGGCCAAGGCCGTGAGCGAAGCGGTCGAGGCGGACCGCCAGGGCCAGAAGCGGGCCATCGTCGCGGTGATCGACGTGCCCAGCCAGGCTTACGGCCGCCGTGAGGAAGCTTTGGGGATTCATCAGGCGTTGGCCGCTGCGGTGCAGGCCTATGCCCAGGCACGGCTGGCCGGGCACCCGGTGATAGGCCTGCTGGTCGGCAAGGCCATGTCCGGTGCCTTCCTGGCCCACGGTTACCAGGCCCAGCGCCTGATCGCCCTGGATGATGCCGGGGTCATGGTGCACGCCATGGGCAAGGCGGCGGCAGCGCGCATCACCCTGCGCAGCGTCGAGCAACTGGAAGCCCTGGCCGCCGAGGTGCCGCCGATGGCCTACGACCTGGCCAGCTACGCCTCGCTGGGCCTGCTGTGGCGCCGCCTGACGGTGGACAACGCCGAGACGCCGAGCAGTGCCGACATCGCCCAGGTACGTGCCTGCCTGGCTGATGCGGTGCGCGACATCGGCAGCTCGAGCGACCTGTCGTCGCGGCTGGCGGGCGAAAACCGCAACGCCTCGCGCCAGGTGCGCGAACAGCTGCGCCGTCAGTGGCAGGGCGCTTGAGATGAACGCGCCAAGGCCGCACGACCTGCTCTGGGGCATGCCCCTATCGGGCCTGCCTGCTGATGCGCCGCGTTGGGCGCAGGATGTGCTGCTGAGCGGCCAGCCGGTGGTGGTGCGCCGTGCCACCTGTGCGGACGGCTGGGTGGCGGTGGGGCTGCGTGGCCAGGGCAGGGCGCAGCGGTCGGGTGTACTGATGCGGCTGGCCGATATCCGGTGTCAGCAAGGCCCCGAAGCGCTGCGCTGGCAAGCTGAGAGCCCTTGGCCTGCATTGCAGGCCCTGGCCTCGGTCGCCCCGGTACTGGATGCCAGCGGCCTGGCCTGGGGGCCGACAGGTGGGGTGGGGTACCAGATCGCCACCGGTATGGAGGTGGTACACGCCGACAGCGACCTGGACTTGCTGCTGCGTACGCCACAACCGCTGGCCCGGGCGCAGGCGCGTGAGCTGCTGGATATCCTCGATTGCGCGCCTTGTCGTATCGACCTGCAGCTGGAAACCCCGGCGGGTGCCGTCGCCCTGCGTGAGTGGGCCGGCTTCGCCCGCCGCGTGCTGCTCAAGTCGGCCCATGGCCCACGCCTGGTCAGCGACCCATGGGCAGCGATGGAGCGTGCCGCATGAGCAGCCTGTTCGCCTTCCCCGGCCAGGGCGCCCAGCAGGTGGGCATGCTGCAGCGCCTGCCTGAGGGTGCCGGGCAATTGCTGGAAGAGGCCAGTGACACCCTCGGCCAGCAGGCCCTGGCGCTGGACAGCCAGCAGGCCCTGCAGACGACCCGTGCCGTGCAGCTGTGCCTGCTGCTGGCTGGCGTGGCCTGGGCGCGCTGGCTGATGCAGCGCAGCCCCGCGCCGGATTACGTGGCGGGCTTGTCGATTGGCGCCTACCCGGCGGCGGTCACCGCGGGCGCCCTGGGCTTTGCCGATGCCGTGCGCCTGGTTGCCCTGCGTGGCGAACTGATGCAGCGCGCCTATCCGCAAGGCTACGGCATGACCGCACTCAGCGGCCTGGACCTGGCCTGTGTCGAACGCTTGTTGAGCGATACGGGCGGCGAGGTGTATGTCGCCAACCTCAACAGCGACAACCAGATCGTCATCGCCGGCAGCGATGGTGCGATGGCTGCGGTTGCCGGCAGGGCACGCCGCCTGGGCCAGGGCGTTGCCCGGCGCCTGGCGGTCAGCGTGCCGTCGCATTGCCCGTTGCTGGATGGCCCGGCGGCCGAACTGGCCAGTGCCTTCGCCACGGTCGAGCTGCAGCGACCGCGTATCACCTACCTCAGCGGCAGCAGCGCTCGGCCGATATTCGACCCCCAGCGTCTGCGCGACGACCTGGCCGGCAACATGGCGCGGGTGGTCGACTGGCGTGCTACGTTGCGCAACGCCTATGAGCGTGGCGTGCGCCTGCACCTGGAACTGCCGCCCGGCAACGTGCTCGGCGGGCTGGCCCGGCCGGTGTTCGAACAGGGCAGGGTGGTTGCTGTTGAAGGCACCCGCTGGGACACCCTGGATGCGCTGCTGCGCCAGGAGGTGGCCGACGAACGATGATGGCAACACCGCGGAGGATGGTGATCCCAGTGGGAGCGGGCGTGCCCGCGAAGCAGGCACCTCGGTGAATGGCACGGGCTTTGCCCGTGTTCGCGGGCACGCCCGCTCCCACAATGACCGCGAAAGCTGCACAAAAGTGTGTTTACGAAGAACAACAACAAGCAACTTCGACACTACCTGAGGACAACAACAATGATCATCTATGGTGTGGCACTGCTGGCGGTCTGCACGCTTGCCGGCGTCATCGTCGGCGACTTCCTGGGCGTGCTGCTGGGCGTCAAATCCAATGTGGGCGGGGTCGGCATCGCCATGATCCTGCTGATCTGCGCACGCCTGTACATGCACCGCAACGGCGGCATGAGCAAGGAATGCGAGTTTGGCGTGGGCTTCTGGGGCGCCATGTATATCCCCGTGGTGGTGGCCATGGCCGCCCAGCAGAACGTGGTCACCGCCCTGCACGGCGGGCCGGTGGCGCTGCTGGCGGCAGTGGGTGCGGTACTGGTGTGCGGTGCGACCATTGCCCTGATCAGCCGCAGCCACCGCGGCGAACCCCTGCCGGCAGTGGAGGCCGGCCCCGAAAGCAATGTGCAGGCCGCCCCTGCAGGAGGGCGTTGATCATGTGGCCGATCATTGACAATGCCCTGGAACATAACGGTTTGATCACTGCCTTCGCGGTGGTGGGCGCGATCATGTGGTTGTCGGTGGTGCTGTCGAAGTACCTGACCTTCGGCCGCGTGCACGGCTCGGCCATCGCCATCGTCATCGGCCTGGTGCTGGCCTGGGTCGGCGGCACCATTACCGGTGGCCAGAAAGGCCTGGCCGACATGGCGCTGTTCTCCGGCATCGGCCTGATGGGCGGGGCCATGCTACGCGACTTCGCCATTGTCGCCACGGCCTTCGAGGTGCAGGCCACCGAGGCGCGCAGGGCCGGGATGATCGGCGCGGTGGCGCTGCTGCTCGGCACGGTGCTGCCGTTCATTGTCGGCGCTGCGGTGGCCTACGCCTTCGGTTACCGAGATGCGGTGAGCATGACCACCATTGGTGCGGGTGCGGTGACCTATATCGTCGGGCCGGTGACCGGGGCGGCGCTGGGGGCCAGCTCGGACGTGATGGCGCTGTCGATTGCCACCGGGCTGATCAAGGCGATCCTGGTGATGGTGTTTACCCCGGTATCAGCGCGCCTGCTGGCGCTGGACAACCCACGTTCGGCGATGGTGTTCGGCGGGTTGGCGGGGACGGTGTCGGGGGTGACGGCCGGGCTGGCGGCGACCGACCGGCGCCTGGTGCCGTATGGGGCCCTGACAGCCACCTTCCATACCGGGTTGGGCTGCCTGATGGGCCCGTCGATCCTGTACTTCTGCGTACGCGCCCTGGTTGGGTGACATCAATCCCCTGGACTGCGCAGCCCCCTTGTAGGAGCGGCCTTGTGTCGCGATCGGGCCGCAACGCGGCCCCAGGATTGATGCGCAACAGTTGAAGTTGCTGGGGCTGCTTTGCAGCCCTTTCGCGACACAAGGCCGCTCCCACAGGTACAGCGACAACCTCGAGAGCAATGCTGTACCTGTGGGAGCTGGCTTGCCGGCGATGAGGCCAGCACAGGCAGAACCCTGAGCTTTAGCGCAAGGTATTCTTGGTCAGCTCAACTTCGTTCATCAAGGCCTTGGCCAACGCCGTGAGATAATCGGCGGCGCCCAGGAACTTGTGGTCGTCCTCCATATCGCCTTCGCGCAGCAGGTGCTTGATATAGCTCAGCAGGATCGACACTTGCTCGTAGGCATCATCAATAGGAATGCCGGGCTGCACCCGCAGCAGATTGATCGGCGGGTTGCCGACCTCGAGGAAGGTCTCTGCGCCGATGGTGAGGATGACTTTGGGTTCGTCTGTCATGTTTTCAGGGTTCCAGTTCTCTAGTAAGGGAACTGCCACCAGAATCTTTCTCACGGATTGAAGGTGGCAGCCATACGTGGGGTGAGAAACCGAGGAGAATTGGTAAAGACTCGGCCAGACAAAAGCCTGCCCACGTACGGCCACCATGACGGTGATACCAAATCTACCCGTCGGGTTCTCACACCCGGTCGCCGGAGCGACCCGAAAACGTTATCCGTGAGGTGTTTCCCCGACAACAGCGATAGTTCGGCAGCGCGCGTAGGATAATTCCCAAGCGGGTCGTTTCTGAAGTATTTGGTTTCATGTTCAGAAATGTCTTACAGGTGATGGCCTTGTTGGCTGTGGGGTGTAGGGCGAGAGGTTGGGGTCAGGGCTGCCATGTGTCCGGCACTGCATTTTCAGCGCCTGTGAGATCGAGCGCCGCCCGCGCGGCGCTCGATCTCCCAGGCACTGAAAATCTCATGACGAACACCCGCAACCCACCCCCCGTTTCGGGGAAAACCGCTGGGGAATCCTCCCCAATCTGTTTCGTTTGCCGCTGCAACCAACTGAAAATTAAAGCAATATGCTCCTGGCATACACCTTGCTCAAGCTCCACGCAGAGATCCTGTGTCCCGGAGGTGCAGCATGTCCATGCCACTCAAAGGCCCCATCCTGTCATCACTCGTTCTGGCCTTGCTCGGCTGGGAGTCGACCAGCGAAGCCGCCGTGCAGTGCCAGCGCACCCTGGTCGCCAACGTTGTGGCGCTGGACCAGCCACTGATGTTCAACCGCCTTGGCGCGCAAAACGCCAACGGCATGATGTTCGCACTGCGCGAGGATGTGGTGGACGACAAGATGGTCCCCCTCAGCAGCGGCGGGGCGGCGGTACCGGGCAAGGTCACCCTGCGCCCGGACAAGCGCCCGCGGCCCATCGTGCTGCGGGTGGCCGCCGGTGAATGCCTTACCGTCAACCTGACCAACCTACTCGACTACAAGGCCAACCCCAACAAGGACGGCATCGAGGCCGAAGAGCCTGAGGGCGAAGAGGAGGGGCCGGAGCTCGAAAATGAAGCCGCCGAAGGCTTCGTCGCCGATGAACAGGTGGCCGAACGCATGGTCGGCTTCCAGGTCAACGGCATGCAGGCGGTCAACAGCATCGCCGACATTTCGGCCTACACCGGGCGTAACGGCAACTTCTTCGTCAGCCCCGGCAGCACCCGCAGCTATACCTTGTACGCCGAACGCGAAGGCGCGTTCGCCGCTACCAGCAAAGCCGCCACCTTCGGCGGCGAGGGCACTGCGGGCAACGTTGCCAACGGCCTGTTCGGCCAGGTAGTGGTAGTGCCCAAACTCGGCCGCGCCTACCGCAATACCCTCACCGAAGAAGAAATGCGCCTGGCCACCACCGGCCGTACCGCCACCGGCCAGCCGGTGATCGACTACGAAGCCCGCTACCCGCAAATGCAACCCTGGATCGCCGAAGGCAAGGCCGGCAAGCCGATCATTGCCATGGTCGACGGCAACGAAATCATCAACAGCGAAACCGATGCCATCGTCATGGGCCCCAACCCCGATGGCAGCTTCCCCAAATCCACCTACCCGCTGGAAAGCCTGGGCAAGCGCAACCCGGCGTTGCCCAACCGCCTGGAGGCGTTCCGCGACTTTGCCTCGCAGTTCGCCGACGAGGTCGCCGGCACCCAGGCGTTCCCTGGCTACTGGGCCGACCCGGTGATGGGCCACGTACTGGAACCTACCCGCGACTCGTTCATGATCAACTACGGTTCCGGTGGCATGGGCGCGGAAGTGGTGGCCAACCGCCTGGGCGTGGGGCCGATGCACGACTGCCTGTCGTGCGCCTATGAGGAGTTCTTCCTCAGTGCGCACACTGTCGGTGACGTCGGTACCCTGGTGGACGTGCCGGCCAACGTCGGCCTGGAGCACATTCGCCCTGGCGAGGTGCCACCGGCCAGCGCCGTCGGGGTCAAGGCCAGCATGGCCCTGTTCCCGGCGGAACCGGCCAACGTGCACCACAGCTACATTGGTGACTTCACCAAGTTCCGCAACACCCACAACGGCCATGAACAGCACATCTTCCACCTGCACGGCCACCAGTGGCTGTTCAACCCCAATGACGACAATTCCGACTACATCGATGCCCAGGGCATCGGCGCGGGGGTCGGCTACACCTACGAAATCGCCAACGGCGGTGCGGGCAACCGCAACCGGGTGGCGGGCGATGCCATTTACCATTGCCACTTCTACCCGCACTTCGCCCAGGGCATGTGGGCCATGTGGCGTGTGCACGACGTGTTCGAGGAAGGCACCCGCCTGGAAGTGAGCGGGCAGGGCGAGAACGGCTTCCACAGCACCCCGTTCGCCCTGCGCAGCGGCAAGCCGGCGGTTGGCGCGCGGGCCTTGCCCGATGGCGAGATCGTTGCGGGTACGCCGATCCCGGCCATCGTGCCGCTGCCCGGCAAGGCCATGGCGCCGATGCCAGGCAAGGTGGTGGTGGTACCGAAGCTGTCCGAAGCGCTGGTTGCCGCCAATGATGACGACGACGAGCCCGAGGAAGAAGAGGATGAAGAGCCAGCCAATCAGGAACCGGTTCGCAAGGCCATCGGCTCGCTGGCGCTGGTCGACCGCAGCGACGCCAACCGCAACGCCGACGGCACCTTGAAAAACCCTGGCTATCCGTTCTGGATCGGCGGCATGGAAAGCAGCGTGGGCAACCGCCCACCAACCCCGCCACTGGACATGCTCGACCCGGCCATGGCACGCCAGCTCAAGGAAAGCGGCAAGGCGCTGTGGGCCAACCTTGACCCGAACCAGGTCGATGGCTGGGATGGCGGCCTGGGGCGCCACGCGCTGGACGGCGTATCTGCAGGCGGCGAGGCCGAAACCACCACCACCAAGCTCGATTTCACCAAGGTGGTACACAAGGCCAAGCCCATCTACCTGCCGGAAGAGGGCACCGATGTCGAGCAGGCGGCCATGCAGTTCCATGCCCAGGCCGAACACCAAAGCTTTGCCCTGATCCCCGGCAGCCAGCCGGTGGCCAAGGCGTTCCGCACCAACGGCGCCTTGCCGACTGCCGGCGCGCCGTTCTACGAGCCATGCATGGATGACCGGGGCAAACGCCTGACCCAATCTTCCGGGGTAGGCGAGTTCTTCAGCGGCGAAAGCCTTTCGGGCCTGAACTTCCGGGGCTCCTCGGCCTTCACCGCCGACCACCCACGCATCTACAAGGGCGCCAACATCCAGTTCGACGCGGTGTACAACAAGGTCGGCTACCACTTCCCGCAGGCCCGCATCATCGCCCTGTGGGAGGACGCCTGGCCGGTGATCACCAAGCAGCGCCCGCCAGAGCCACTGGTGATGCGCATGAACACCTTCGACTGCACCATGTACCAGCACACCAACCTGATCCCGAACATCTACGAGATGGACGACTACCAGGTGCGCACCCCGACCGACGTGATCGGCCAGCACATCCACCTGCCCAAGTGGGACCTGACCGCCGCCGACGGCTCGGCCAACGGCTGGAACTACGAGGACGGCATCCTCTCGCCCGGCAGCGTGGTCGAGCGGGTGCAGGCCATTCGCGCCTACAACGGCTGCACCCAAGGCGATAGCCGCGACGGCACCGCCGCCTGCCCGCAAGCCAGGCAGCACCCATACTTCGGCCGCTTCGGCCGGGCCGACTGGCTGGGCGCACGCACGGCCATGCAGCGCTGGTTCGCCGACCCGCTGGTGAACGTGTACAACGTCGATCGTGGCCTGGGCACCATCTTCACCCACGACCACCTCGGCCCATCGACCCACCAGCAGCTTGGGCTGTATGCCACCGTACTGGCCGAACCGGCCAACTCCACCTGGTACCACGCCGAAACCGGCGAGAAGCTGTACAACCCGGCCACGCGCCAGGACGGTGGCCCGACCTCGTGGCAGGCCGTGATCCAGACCGGTGACCACGATGGCGACGGCAAGAACGACAGCTACCGCGAGTTCTTCCTGGAATACAGCGACTTCCAGCACGCCTACGAGGCCGGTGTGTACGTCGGCGCCGGGCCGGACGGCATCCCCAATGCCCAGTCGTACCCGGCCACCGCCGACAGCTTCCGCTACGCCATCAACCCGCCGGTGCGCGGCAAGGCGTCGAACCTGCTGGAGGCCATCGTCGAGGAACGCGGCGGCATCAACCCGGGCTGCCCAAGCCGGCCCTGCCCGCAGGCAATCTCGGTGGATGACCCGGGCATGTTCGTCGTCAACTACCGCAACGAGCCCCTGGCCCTGCGTGTGTACGACCCGAACAAGGTCGGCCCGGACGGCAAGCGTGGCATGCAGGCCGACGGCCTGGCCGGCGACCTCAGCTATGCCTTGCAAACCCGTACCGACCGGGCGATTCCGGCCATGAACCTGGCTCCGTCGGCGATTACTTCGGCCGTGGGCCCCACCGGCGGCACCACGCTGTTCCCGCCGCACATCAACGCGGCCGGCAGCGAACCGGGCGACCCGTTTACCCCGATGCTGCGCACCTACTCCGGTGACAACGTACGCCTGCGCATGCACGCCGGCGGCCATGAAGAGGAGCACAACGTCACCTTGCATGGCGTGAAGTGGCTGCAGAACGGCACCGGCTACGGCAACAGCTCCAACTCGGGCTGGAAGTCATCGCAGATGATCGGTATTTCCGAGCAACTGGGCTTCATGGCGCCGGTGTCGATGATCTCCAGTTCGGCGGCCACCAACGGTGACTACCTGTATTCCCTGGACGCGGCCCTGGAGGGCTACTGGAACGGCATCTGGGGCATCATGCGCAACTACACCGCGCAGCGTGCCGACCTGTTCCCGCTGCCCAACAACCCGCAGCCGGTGGCCATGCGCAACACCGTCAACTTCGACGGCATCTGCCCGAAAACCACGGCCAACCCCAACGGCATCGGCAGCCGCCCCACGGTCAAGCGCAGCTACGAAATCGTCGCGGCACTGGCCAACGACATCCTCGAGAACCGCAACGGCGTCAGCATCAATGACCCGGCCGGTGTCGGCCAGCATGTCGGCGGCCCGCTCAAGGCCAATGGCGGCACCCTGGTGTTCAACAGCCGCAAGACCGCCATCCCGCTGGTCAGTGGGGTAGACCCCGAAGATGGGGAACCCTTCACCATTGGTGGCCACAGCGCGCCGCTGCACGACCCGACCGCGATCCTGTACGTGCGCAAGGCCGACCTGGACGCCACCACCGGCAAGCTCAAGGCGGGCGTGCCCGTGGAGCCACTGGTGCTGCGCGCCAATGCCGGCGAGTGCATCAGCATCACCCTGGAAAACCGCCTGCCGCTGGTGATGCCGGACCTGCCCAGCACTGCGGTGATGCACAACGTGGTCAAGCGTGACCGCTTCGACAGCGAGGGTGCCACCGCCTTTGCCAACAACCTGATGCGGCCGTCCAGCCACGTGGGCCTGCATGCCCAGCTGCTGGCCTACGACATCACCAAGTCCGATGGCGCCAACGTCGGCCTCAACCCGGTGCAGACCGTAGCCCCGCGTGCCGGCACCAGTGGCGCCTGGCCGACCCGTACCTACCAGTACTATGCCGGCCACCTGGAGCGTGAAGGCAAGCCGGTGTCGCAGCTGGGCCGCACGGTGGACAACATCAACACCACGGCCATCGAGTTCGGCGGCCTCAACCTGACCCCGTCGGACTTCATCAAGCAGCCGCAGAAAGGCCTGGTGGGTGCCATGAGCATCCTGCCACAGACCGCCACCTGGACCGAGGACAGCGCAACACGGGCCCAGGCCACGGTCAAGGTCACCGGCCAGCCCGACTACCGCGACTTCGTCACGGTCTGGCAGCGTGCGCTGAACATGCGCTGGGCCGACGGCCGCCCGGTGGAGGGCATCAATACCGAAGGCAACGGCGCCGCCGGCGACCCGCAGGACAACGGCAACATGGCGGTCAACTACAAGACCGAACCCCTGTGGCTGCGCTTCGGCATGGCCCCCGACTCACCCTTCGGCCGCGCCGGTGGCCTGGGCTTTGGCGATGTGCCCAATGCCCACATGGCCTACGCCAACGCCCTGGTCGGTGGCGACCCGCAAACCCCGGTGCTGTACGCCAAGCCCGGCCAGCCGGTGCGCAACCATATCGTCATGCCCAGTGGTGGCAGCCGCGG
The DNA here is from genome assembly GCF_046557535.1 of Pseudomonas sp. S1(2024). Classification (NCBI taxonomy): domain Bacteria; kingdom Pseudomonadati; phylum Pseudomonadota; class Gammaproteobacteria; order Pseudomonadales; family Pseudomonadaceae; genus Pseudomonas; species Pseudomonas sp. S1(2024). The sequence continues at coordinate 19,613 of NZ_JBKGFP010000094.1, read as the reverse complement.
CATGGTCTACCAGCTGGATGGCCACTTGTGGCCGCTGCACAACTACCAGGCCGAGAAGAACGACGTGGACGGCTACCCGCTGAGCCTGCCTGGCATCGGCTCGGTGCGCTTCGGCTACAACCCGATGGCCATGTACATCGGTGCCCAGGAAAGCGTGCTGCCGGCCGCGCACTTCAGCTTCATGCTGCCCAGTGCCGGCGGCGCCAACGCGGTGGCGGGTGACTACCTGTTCCGCGACTACGCCGCCTACGGCAACCTCTCGGGGCTGTGGGGGATCTTGCGGGTGACCAATGAAGCGCCGCCGGCAACGGCACCGGCGCAGTGACGGTAAATGGGGGCGCGAAAATGAACAAGAAGACCCGCCTTGCATGCATGGGGGTAGCACTGGGGGCAGCGCTGATCGGCCTGGGCGTGGCCTATGAAAGCCTGTGGTGCGATCCGCGCGAGTATTTGCAGGGCTCTGCCGACCCGCAGGCCCCGCACCGGCTCAGCCGCGACGGTGTGACCGTGGAGTTCGAGGCCCGGCCGCTGGCGGGGGATCAGCTGCAGGAGGGCAGCTTCGCCAACATCCGTTTCAAGGTCAGCGACCAGGCCAGTGGCCAACCGCTGTCGGGCATGGCCCCGGGGGCGTGGCTCGACCCGACGCAGTCGGCCCCGGAGGGCGACCGCGACCAGAGCTGCAAGGCCCGTGTCGCGCTGTTCCTCAAAAGCAGCATTGGCGCGCGGCCTTTGCTCGACCTGAACAGTTACTTCCTGTTGATGATGAACAAGGACGCCAGCCTGACGGTGATCGACCCGACCGTATCGGTGGGCGGCGTGACCAGCACCATGGCCCGCATCGACCTGCCTGGGCGGCCCATGGACTGGGTAGCCACCGCTGACGACAGGCAGGTGTTCGTGTCCATTCCCGAGCGCGGCAAGGTCTCGGTGATCGACACCGAGACCTTCACCCGCGTGGCCGACCTGGACGCTGGCGACCAGCCGCTGCGCGTGGCCCTGCAACCGGACCAGCACCGGCTTTGGGTAGGCAACAACAGCAGCGACCCGGCCAAGGGCGGGGTAACGGTGATAGACGTACCGGGGCGCAACACCCTGAAAACCTTCAACACCGGCGGCGGCCACCACGAAATCGCCTTCAGTGGTGACTCCCGCTACGCCTATGTCAGCAACCGCGACAGCGGCACCCTGAGCGTGATCGACATCCCGGAAATGCGCCTGGCCAAGACCATCAAGGTTGGCCCGCACCCGCTGTCGGTCAGCTATTCGGCGTTGTCCCAGGCGGTGTACGTGGTCGATGGCGAGGAGGGCAGCGTGCGCGTGTTCGATGCCCGCAACCACCAGCTGCGCCACACGGTCCAGGCCGAGCAGGGCCTGGGGCCGATGCGTTTCAGCAGCGATGGCCGCTATGGCATCGTGCTCAACACCCTGGAGAACCAGGCGCTGGTGATCGACGCCAGTACCGACAAGCTGATCCACCGGATCCCGGTGGCGGCCGAACCGTATCAGCTGACTTTCACCAAGGGCTATGCCTACGTGCGCGGCCTGGCTTCACCGAAGGTGAGCATGATCAACCTGGCCAGCCTGGGCGAAGGGCGTTCGCCGATCATCCAGGGCTTCGAGGCCGGCCCGGCGGCGCCACGCCAGGCTGGCGACCTGCCGCTGGCTCAGGGGCTGTCGGTGTCGCGCGATGACAATTCGGTGTTCGTGGTCAACCCGGTGGACAACACCACCTACTTCTACGCCGAAGGCATGAACGCACCGATGTCCGGCTACAACAACCGTGGCCACCAGGCCCGTGCCGCCATCGTCGTCGACCGCAGCCTGCGCGAACTGGCGCCGGGCGTGTATGGCTCGACGGTGAAGATGCCCGCCGCCGGCAAGTTCGACGTGGCCTTTTTGCTCAACCAGCCGCAGATCATCCACTGCTTCAGCACCGATGTGGTCGCAGCGCCGAATGCCGGCAAGCGCAAGGGCGCGCATGCCGAGTTCATCGGCCTGGACCGGCCGTTGTCGCAGCACAGCGCTGTGACCGCACGGGTGCGCATCGTCGGCGACGACGGCCTGCCGCGCCTGGGCCTGAGCGACCTGAGCCTGCGCTACTTCCTGGCGCCTTCGTCGATGCCACGCAACCTGCAGCTGGAGGAGGTGGGCGAGGGCATCTATCAGGCGGCGCTGAGCCTGCCCGAAGCTGGTGCCTGGTACCTGCACGTGCAGTCGCCGTCGCTGGGGCGCAAGTTCGCCGAAGAAAACTACACCAGCCTGCGCGTGCTGCCGGCCGCAACGTCCACCGTTTCCGAAAATGACGTGAGGAACCTGCGATGAACGCCAAGCATGCTTGCACACTGTTGGCCCTGAGCCTGGCTTTTGCCGGCAACCTGGCCCTGGCCCATGGCGGCCACGACCACAACGGCCACGCCGAACAGCCGCCGGCGGCGCGCCAGGAAAAGGCCAGCGTGCGCTTTGCCGATGTCTCGCTGCTGAACCAGGACGGCATGCCGGTACGCCTGGAAAAAGACCTGGTAGGCGACCACCTGGTGGTCATGGGCTTTATCTACACCAGCTGCACCACGGTGTGCCCGGTGGTGTCGTCGATCATGGGCAAGGTCCAGCAGCAACTGGGTGGCCGGGTGGGGCAAGACATTCACCTGGTATCGATCAGCGTCGACCCGCAACGTGACGACGCCAAGCGCCTGCAGGACTACGCCAAGGCCTTCCAGAAGGGGCCGGGCTGGAGCTGGCTGACCGGCACGCCATATGCCATCAGCGAAACCCTCAAGGGCCTGGGCAGCTTCAGCGCCGACCTCAGCCAGCACCCGCCACTGATCCTGGTGGGGGACGGGCGCACCGGCCACTGGACGCGCTACTACGGCTTCACCGACCCGGCAGTGCTGATCGACGAAATCAACCGCCTAGGCGCCCGCCGGGTGCATGCCAAGAGCACGGCGATTGCCGACCATCACGAGGTGCAACCATGAGCCTGGTAAGCTCCCGCCGCGCAGGCATGCGCGGTTTTGACTGGCTGATGCTGGGTGGTTGCCTGTGGATCCTCGCCTCGGTGGCGTTCGCCCATGAAGGCCATGCCCCGCAGGCGCCAGAACCGCAGCCGGCACCGCAGGCGATGACCAGTGGCGGCGGTACCCGCGATGCCCAGGCCTGGTTCACCGACACTGTGCTCAAGGACCAGAATGGCCGCGAGCTGCGCTTCTACAGCGATGTGCTCAAGGACAAGGTGGTGATGCTCAACGTGATCTTCACCCATTGCACCGACGCCTGCCCGCTGATTACCCGCAAGTTGCGCGAAGTGCGCGAGACCATGGGGCCGCAGCTGGCCAGCCAGGTGACCTTCGTGTCGATCAGCAGCGACCCGCTCAATGACACCCCCGAAGTGCTCAAGGCGTTTGCCGGGAAGCAGGGCGTGGATGGGCCCAATTGGTTGTTCCTGACCGGTGACAAGGCCAATGTCGATTTGGTGCTCGGCCGCATCGGCCAGTTCCTGCCCAGCCCCGAGCAGCATTCGACACAGCTGATTGCCGGCGATGTGGCCGGCAAGCGCTGGAGCAAGATCCGCCCGGATGCACCGCCTGCGGCGATTGCCCAGCGCATGCAGTTGCTGGCACTGCCTTTGGCAGGGCGGTGAGTATCATGAATGCCTTTGCGGCCTTGTGCTGTTGCTGCCGGCCTCATCGCCGGCAAGCCGGCTCCCACAGGTATGCCACTGCCTTCAGGCACGCTGCGATCTCTGTGGGAGCTGGCTTGCCGGCGATGAGGCCTGAGCAGGCTGGAAAAGCCATGAGCACGATCCTGGTTGTGCTTTTGAGCCTGATGTTTTGCGCTCCGGCCTTTGCCCTGGACCTCAGCGCCAACGAACAAGCCGGCAAACACCTCTACCGCCAGGGCGTCTCCAGCAGCGACGCACAGCTGCAAGCCCGTGTCGGCGCCAGCGACATGACGGTCCCCGCCAGCGTGCTGCCCTGCGCCAGTTGCCACGGCAACGATGGTCGCGGCCGTGCCGAAGGGGGCTTACGCCCACCCAGCCTCGACTGGCAGCGCCTGGCGCAAGGCCAGGGCGAACGCGAGGTCAACGGCCGCCGCTATCCGGCCTACACAGACAGCAGCCTGGCCCGGGCGATTCAGCACGGCGTCGACCCGGCAGGCAATCGCCTGGACCCGGCCATGCCGCGCTTCGAACTCACCTTGGCCGACCAGCGCAACCTCACGGCCTACCTCAAGCGCCTGACCCAGGAGCGCGACCCCGGCGTGGAGGAGGGCGTGCTGCGCCTGGGGACCTTGCTGCCGGCATCCGGCCCGCTGACCGAGGCCGGGCAGGTGGTGCGTGCGGTGCTGGAAGACGGCCTGACGCAACTCAACCAGCAGGGTGGCATCCACGGGCGACGCCTGGAGCTGGTGGTGCTCGACCCGGGATCCGACCCGGCCAGCGCCGAACGGGCGCTGAAGCAGTTGCTGGAGCAGGAGCAGGTGTTCGCCCTGATCGCGCCATTGGCACCCATGCTCGACCAGCGCCTGGCAACCTTGCTGGCGCCCCACAATGTACCGCTGATCGGCAGTACCCCACGCAGCGGCGGCAGCCCACAGATTTTTGACCCGTTGCCCGGCTTGCCCGCGCAATTGCTGAGCCTGGCCGGCCACGCCCGCGCGGCACTGGGGCTGGCTGCCAACGACCTGCGTGTGGTGTATGCCGGCAATGAACAAGCGGCGTTGGCCGAACAGGTGCGCGAACGCCTTCAGCAGCAGGGCTGGTCACCACCTGCGGCCCAGGCCTTTGCTGGCCAGGCCGTGGACGGGCAGGGCATTGTCTTCCTCGGCCGTGCCCAGGCCTTTGCCGAACTGGCTTCGGCGCTGCAGTCAGCCGGCCGCCAGCCATACTTGTTTGCCGCCTCCAGCCAGGTGACCGGCGCCGTGGCGCGCTTGCCCGAGTTTTGGTCGCAACGGGTGTTCCTGGCTTATCCCTACGTGCCTGGGGACTGGACCGAACAGGGCCAGGCGATTCTGGCCGGCCTGCAGCAGCGCCAGGGCCTCGACCCTCGCCAGGCGTCGTTGCAGGTCAACACCCTGTGCGCGCTGCGCCTGCTGAGTGAAGCGTTGAAGCAGACAGGCCGCGACACCAGCCGCGAGCAGCTGATTGCCGCGCTGGAAGGCCTGCATGATGTGTCCACCGGCCTGACCCCGGCCCTGGGCTTCGGCCCCGGTCGCCGCCAGGGCATGGCCGGTGCCCATGTGGTGGCGGTGGCCCTGCCCGGGCCGCGCTTCACCGCGGTCACCCCATACCGGCCACTGCCGGACAGCCCTTGAGCGGAGGTTGCCATGCGCGTTCTGTTGTTGTGCCTGTTGCAGGTGCTGGCCAAGGCAAGCTGGGCCGATATGCCGGCGGCTCGGGTCAACGGTGTGGAGATCGAGACGATGCGCCTGGAGCGCTATTTCAGCGAATACCTGGACGCCCAGGGCCGCGCGGTGGCCAGCATCCGCAACCCGAACCTGTACCAGCGCCTGCGCGACCAGGCACTGAATGAACTGATCGACAAGGAGCTGTTGTGGCAGGAGGCCCAGCGCCGCGGCATAGCCATCAGCGACGAGCAGGTGTCGGCGCATGTGGGCGAGGTCGAGGCCGCGCTTGGCAGCCCGGCAATCTTTGAACGGCGGCTGGCGGAAGCGGGCTTCGATAGGGCACAGTACAATGAGTACACCCGGCGCGAGCTGGCCGCGCAGCAGGTGTATGCCCAGCTCAGCGCTGTCGCCGCGCCCAGCCAGGCCGAAGTGGAGGCATTCTACGATGCCAGCCTGGAAACCCTGCAAGGAGTGCAGAAACAAAATGACGAACCTTCGGTCATACGCGAACAGGGACTGGTTCAAGCCAGGGCCACGCTCATCGGGCAGCGGGAGGCGCAGGCGCGCCAGTCCGTGCGCCAACGTTTGCGTGCGTCCGCTATCGTGGAGATTGCCGACTGAGGTGACTGATGGCGTTTCCCCAATCATGGGGAATAACGATCTGGCAGTGTGCCATCAGTTTCCCCGCATGTGGGGAACCAGGCCGGTGCGCCTGCCCGCTGCGTTACGGATGTTGATCGGTACCCCCTGGCGAATCAATGACTTACAGTGGTGCAGCATGATTTTTCACGCCTGGCACGAAGCCTGCTCAAGCCTGTACAGGGGCGCACTTCGCAGACCGGGTTACCGGGCAGTTCTTGGGAGTCGACCTTGGTGAACAGAGTATTGGTAGTCGATGACGAACAGACTCTTGCGCAGAACCTGCAAGCGTACCTGCAGGCGCAAGGCCTGGAAGTTCATGTTGCCCACGACGGTGCCAGTGGTATCGAGCAGGCTGCAAGCCTGGCACCGCAAGTGATCGTGCTGGATTACCGCTTGCCCGACATGGAGGGTTTTCAGGTTCTGGAGACCGTACGCAGGAACAGGCAGTGCCACTTCGTGCTGATTACCGCCCACCCCACCGTCGAGGTGCGTGAGCGGGCCGCCGAACTGGGTGTGAGCCATGTCCTGTTCAAGCCGTTCCCGTTGGTGGAACTGGCCCGTGCAGTCTTCGACCTGATGGGCATCGAGCGCCGGCGCAGGGCCACGGACAACCCGGCTGAAGGGTTTGTCGAACGACGCCAGAACAGGAACGAATCGTTCCCCCTGCAGTTGTACGATGGAAGCTGGGTATTGGCCGACCGCCGCCGCAACGGCGCCAAGCCCCCGGGGCCCGACGACGATCAACTGCTCACAGGGGAATAGCGGCGCCCGCACCCCTGGCCGAGCCAGCCTGCGACGCGCCCCTGAGCGGAGTCGCAGGCCATGCCAGAAGCATTCGATGCAACCGTTACGGCCTTATCGCCGGCAAGCCAGCTCCCACAGGATTCGCGTTGCCTTCAGGATTGCGCTGTGCCTGTGGGAGCGGGCGTGCCCGCGAAGAATCCAGCACCATTCTCAGCCTACCCCCGCGACCTGCTGGCCCAGGCCCGCCTGCAAACCAGCGACGAACGCCTGCTCACCCGCCTGGAACAGCTGGCCTGCGACACCCCCGACACCTTCACCCAGCGCCTGGGCCTGACCCTGCATTACCCGGTGCTGGACAGCCACACCCTGCTGGCCAGCACCCCACGCTTCGACAAGGTCAGCCTGGCGATGTGCCTGAAGCGTGAATTCGTCCTGATCGAGCAGGGCGGCCAACTGCTGGGTGTGTTCGCCGACCCCTTCGACCACGCCCGCCTGGCCTGGATCGACGATGTGCTGCAAGGCGCACCGCTGTACCTGGCCCATGCCGCCGACCTTGCCACCTTCCTGGCCCGCCACGAAGAAAGCTTCCACGCCGTGGACGCCCTTGATCACGACGCCGAAGCCAGCAGCGAAAGCGACCCGCTGCAGCGCCTGTCGCTGGCCAGCATCAGCGAAGACCAGAGCCGCGTGGTCAAGCTGGTCAACTCCACGCTGTACGACGCCCTCAAGCTGCACGCCAGCGACATCCACCTGGGCATGACCGGCCAGGGCCTGACCATAAAGTACCGCATCGACGGCGTGCTCAACGGCGCCGGCAAGGCCAGCGGCAGCGCCTTCGCCGACCAGGTGATCTCGCGCATCAAGGTGATGGCCGAGCTGGACATCGGCGAAAAACGCGTGCCCCAGGACGGCCGTTTCAAGGTTGCCGTGGGCGACCGGCAAATCGACTTCCGGGTATCGATCATGCCCAGCATCTTCGGCGAAGACGCCGTGCTGCGGGTGCTCGACAAGCAGGACCTGTCCGACCGGGTCAGCGGCGTGCAGCTGCAGGCCCTGGGCTTTGCCGAGGAAACCCTGCGCGCCCTGCGCCGCCTGGCCGCCGAACCCTACGGCATGATCCTGGTCACCGGCCCCACCGGCAGCGGCAAGACTACCACCCTGTACGCCATGATCAGCGAGATCAACCACGGCGTGGACAAGATCATCACCATCGAGGACCCGGTCGAATACCAGCTGCCTGGCGTATTGCAGATCCCGGTCAACGAGAAGAAGGGCCTGACGTTCGCCCGCGGCCTGCGCTCGATCCTGCGTCACGACCCGGACAAGATCCTGGTCGGTGAAATCCGCGATCCGGACACCGCGCAAATCGCCGTGCAGTCGGCGCTCACCGGCCACCTGGTGTTCACCACCATCCACGCCAACAACGTGTTCGATGTGATCGGCCGTTTCAGCCAGATGCAGGTCGACCCCTACAGCTTCGTCTCCGCGCTCAATGCGGTGCTGGCCCAGCGCCTGATCCGCCTGGCCTGCCCGCACTGCGCCACGCCGTGCGAAGTCGACGACGACACCCTGTACGGCGCGGGCCTGACCCGCGAGGGCGTGGCCGGCTGGAAGTTCGTCCGCGCCCAGGGCTGCGGCCAGTGCCGTGGCAGTGGCTACCGCGGCCGCAGCGCCATCGCCGAACTGCTGCACCTGGACGACGACCTGCGGCAGATGATCGTCGAGCGTCGCCCTCTGTCGCAAATCAAGAACCTCGCCTGCCAGCGTGGCCTGCGCCTGCTGCGGGCCTCGGCCCTGGACCTGGTCCGGGATGGCCGTACCACACTCGAGGAGATCAACCGTGTCACATTCATCTGATCGTGGCGCTTACAGATACAGTGCCGTACTCGGTGCCGAAGGTGTGGGCCTGGGTAGCTGGCACGCCAATCACCACCAATGGCTGGGCAGCCGCGACTTTACCTGCGATGCCGCCCAACCGGCCTGGGAGGCCGCCGTCGACGCCCTGGCCACGCTGCTGGCCGAGCATGCCGTGCGCGGTGCCCAGTTGCGGGTACTGCTGTCGGCCCGGTACAGCCGCTTCTGCCTGGTGCCCTGGAGTGATGCCATCAGCCACCCGCGCGAGCTGGACGCCTACGCCCGGGCCTGTTTCGAAAACCTCTACGGGCAGCCGCTGGACGACTGGCGCATCGTGCTGTCGCCCGAGCCGGCCGGTGCCGCGCGCATCGCCACGGCGTTGCCCGAAGCCCTGCTGCAGCGGCTGCAGGCGCTGGGCCGGGAAAGCCACCTGAGCCTGCGCTCGGTACAGCCGTACCTGATGGCCGCCTACAACCGCTGCTCGGCGCAGCTGGGGCAGGGCGACTTCCTGTTCGTCCTGGCCGAACCGCGCCGCAGCGTGCTGCTGCTGGCTGCCGGCGGGGCCTGGCAGCAAGTGCTGACGCAGGGCTGTGCCGACAGTGACCAAGCCCTGCAAGCACTGATCGAGCGTACCTGCGAGCTGTACGGCGAGCACCTGCCACGGGTCTACCTGCATGCCCCGGGCCGGGGTGACGTGCCGCAACTGGCGGCGGTGCAGCTGTGCCAGCCAGCCAGCGATGCCGACCCACTGTGCGCCATGTGGCGGGCGGTGGCCTGACATGCGCCGCCTCGACCTGGAATTCCAGCCCCGGCGCAACGGCCCGTTGGCCTGGTCGCTGCTGGCCGTGGCGAGCGCCACCGTTGCCGGCCTGGTGCTGCTGCAACAAAGCTTGCAGGCCGAGCAGGTCGAACGGGAGGCCAGCGTGCACAGCCTGGAGCAGCAACTGGGCCGTCGCCCGGCCACTGTCGCGCCGCTGAGCAGCGCCGCCAGCCGCGAACAGGCCGAGCGCCTGGCGCAGATGCAAAGCGTCTCGCAGCAACTGCAACGGCCTTGGCAGCAGCTGTTCGCCATGCTCGAAGCGCAGCCCCAGGACGACGTGGCGCTGCTGAGCCTGGCCCCCGACGCGCGCAAAGGCCAGCTGCGCATCACCGCCGAGGCGCGCAACCTGGAAGCGATGCTGCAGTACCACCAGCGCCTGGAGGCCAGTGCCGAGCTCAGCGATGTGTCGTTGCTTAACCACGAAGTGCTGGCCGCGCAGCCCGAACACCCGGTGCGCTTCACCCTCACCGCTACCTGGGAGACCGGCCATGCGCGCCCGTGAATCGCTGAACAGCCTGATCCTCCAGGAGCGCCTGCGTCGCGTCGGCCCGGTCGGCCTGGCTGCGGTTGCGGTGGGCCTGCTGGCCGTGGGCGTGCTGTGCGCCGGGGTGTTGCCGCAATGGCAGAACCTGCGCGAACTGCGCGCCACCGAAGCGGACGCCAGCGTGCAGGTCGAGCGGGTCAGGCGTGGCGAGCTGAAGATTGCCATCAAACCCGAGCAGCAGGCCCTCGACAGCCTGCGCCAGCAACTGCCGGGGCAGCCCCGGGCCAGTGAGCTGATCGAGCGCCTGTACCACCTGGCCAGCGCCGAGCATATCAGCCTGGCGCGTGGCGAATATGCCCTGGGCATCGACCCCAGGACGCAACTGGCGCGCTACCAGATCGTGCTGCCGGTACGCGGCAGCTACCCGCAGATTCGCGGTTTCCTCAAGGGCCTGCTCAAGCAGTTGCCGACCCTGGTGCTGGAAGACCTGGAGCTGCAACGCAAACGCATTGGCGACAGCGAGCTCAACGCCCGCCTGCGCATGACCCTTTACCTGTCGAGGTCATGATGAACACACAACGTGCTGTCATCTGGGTTGGCTTCCTCGGCGTGAGTGCGGCGCTGGCCTGGGCGCCGGGTCATTGGTTCGGCGAGGAAGACAGTGTTGCCCCCTTCGCGGGCGCGCCCGCTCCCACAAAATCGGCGGTATCCACGGTCCCTGTGGGAGCGGGTTTACCCGCGAAAGGGCCGGAACAAGCCTCCAGGGATCTCTTCCCAACCCAGCAATGGACCAAACCCAAGGCTCTGGCCACTGTCACCGAACAACCCGTGGTCACCGCACCCGCCGTAGTCGCAGCCCCGACTGCACCGGCCCTGCCATTCCAGTTCATTGGCCGCATTGGCGACCGCGACGACCTGCAGATCTTCCTGCAGAGCGGCGAAAAACTTTACGTCGTGCGCCAGGGCGACGTGATCGAAGACACCTACCGCCTCGAGCGGGTATCGGCCAGCGAGCTGCACCTGGTCTACCTGCCTTTGCATCAGTCGCAGACTTTGTCTGTAGGGAGCGCACCATGAAGTCGTCAAAGCTGTGCAAACCGGCTCCGTTCCTGCTAGTGGCGCTGTGCGTGGCCATTGCCGGCTGCGGCTCCAGTGCGGTACGCAAGGACAGCGAACAGCTGATGAAGGAGGGCCAGTACGAAGCCGGCATCGCCAGCCTGGAAGAAGCCCTGCGCGAAGACCCACGTGACACCGAGCTGAACATCGCCCTGGCCCACAGCCGCCAGGCCGCGGTCGAGGCGCTGCTGACCCAGGCCGACGCCGACCGCATCCGCCACGACTTCGCCAGCGCCCGCATGGGCTATGGCCGGGTGCTGACCCTGGAGCCGAACAACCGCCGCGCCCAGGAAGGCATCCGCCAGCTGGAGCTGATCCGCACCCTCGACGAGCGCGTGGCGCTGGGCCAGGCGGCGCTGCGCCAGGGCGACCTGTTCGGTGCCGAGCGCTACATGCGCGAAGTGCTGCGCCTGGACCCGCAGAACCAGAAGGGCATTGCCCTGCGCAGCGACATCGAGAACGTGCAGGCGCGCACCGCGCAACCGTTCCCGCAACTGCGCAGCAAACTGGAGCGGCCGGTGACCCTGGAGTTTCGCGACGCCAACCTGAAGACCATCTTCGAGGTGCTGTCCCAGGTTGCCGGCATCAACTTCATCTTCGACAAGGACATGCGCCCGGACATGAAGGCCACCATCTTCGTGCGCGAGTTGCGCATCGAGGACGCCGTGGCGCTGCTGCTGGAACAGAACCAGCTGCGGCAGAAGATCGTCAACGAAAACACCCTGATGATCTACCCCGACTCGCCGCAGAAGACCAAGGACTACCAGGAACTGGTCATGCGCACCTTCTACCTGACCAGCATCGACTCCAACACCGCGCTGAACATGGTCAAGACCATGCTCAAGACCCGCGACGTGTTTGTCGATGAGCGCCTCAACACCCTGACCATGCGCGACACCCCCGATGCCGTGCGCATGGCCGAGAAGCTGCTGCAGTCGCAGGACCAGTCCAACCCCGAGGTGGTGCTGGAAGTGGAGGTGATGGAAGTGGCCACTTCGCGCATCCTCGACCTCGGCCTGCAATGGCCCAACACCTTCGGCGTGCTGAGCTCCGACGGCCAGCCGGTAAGCGTGCTCGACCAGCTCAAGGGCATCGACTCCAGCCGCATCAGCATCGCGCCGGCGCCGCAGGCCAAGATCAATGCCCAGGACAAGGACATCAACACCCTGGCCAGCCCGGTGATCCGCGTCAGCAACCGCGAGCAGGCGCGCATCCACATCGGCCAGCGGGTACCGATCATCAGCGCCACCTCGGTGCCGTCCACCCAGGGCCCGGTGATCACCGAAAGCGTCACCTACCTGGACGTGGGCCTGAAGCTTGAGGTGCAGCCCACCGTGCACCTGAACAACGAAGTGGCGATCAAGGTAGCCCTGGAGGTGAGCAACGCCACCCCGCTGGAAGCCACCCGCCAGGGCACCATTCCGGTCCAGGTCGACACCCGCAACGCCCAGACCACCCTGCGCCTGCACGATGGCGAAACCCAGGTGCTGGCCGGCCTGGTGCGCAACGATCACAACGCCAGCGGCAACAAGATCCCGGGCCTTGGCGACATCCCTGGCCTGGGCCGGCTGTTCGGCAGCAACAAGGACGACATGAGCAAGTCGGAGCTGGTGCTGGCGATCACCCCGCGCATCGTGCGCAACCTGCCGTACCAGAGCCCGTCGGACATGGAGTTCGCCACCGGCACCGAGTCGGCCATGCAGGTGCGGCAGATGGCGCCGTTGCCGCCAGCGGATGTGCCTGGCAATGCCCCGGCCACCGATGCCCCGGTGGTGGAAAGCCAGATGGCGATCGCCCCACCCAAAGGGAGCCCGCGGCCATGATCGCGCAGCGCCGCATGCAGGGCTTCAGCCTGATCGAGGTGGTGCTGACCCTGGCACTGCTCGGGCTGCTTGCCAGCATGGCCGCGCCGCTGACCGAAACCGTGGTGCGCCGCGGCAAGGAACAGCAGCTGCGCGAGGCGCTGTACCAGATTCGCGACGCCATCGACGCCTACAAGCGCGCGTTCGATGCCGGCTACATCGAGAAGCGCCTGGACGCCAGTGGCTACCCGCCGAACCTGCAGGTGCTGGTCGACGGGGTGCGCGATGTGCGCAGCGCCAAGGGCGCCAAGTTCTACTTCCTGCGGCGCATCCCGCACGACCCGCTGGTGGCGGCCAAGGGTGAGGACGAAGGCGGGTGGGGGCTGCGCGCCTATGACAGCAGCCCCGAAAACCCGCGCGAAGGTGAAGACGTGTTCGACGTGTATTCCAAGGCCCGCGGCAAAGGCCTGAACAACATCCCCTACGGGCAATGGTGACAGCCATGAAACGCAGCAAAGGCTTCACCCTGATCGAACTGCTGGTGGTGCTGGCGATCATCGCCACGCTGATGACCATTGCCATGCCGCGCTACTTCAACAGCCTGGAAAGCTCCCGCGAGGCCACCCTGCGCCAGAGCCTGGCGGTACTGCGCGAGGCGCTGGACCACTACTACGGCGACACCGGCCACTACCCGGACTCACTGGAGCAGCTGGTAGAACAGCGTTACCTGCGCAACACCCCGATCGACCCGATCACCGAACGCAGCGATGCCTGGCAGCTGGTGCCACCGCCTGAAGGCGTGGCCGGCGGCGTGGCCGATATCAAGAGCGGTGCCACAGGGAGGGCGCGCGATGGCAGCCTGTTCGCGGAATGGTAAGGCCGACGCCGGCTTCACCTACCTGGGCGTACTGCTGCTGATTGCGGTCAGCAGCGTGGCCCTGGCCGCTACCGGCACGCTCTGGGCCAGTGCTGCCCAGCGTGACCGCGAACGCCAGCTGTTGTGGGTAGGCAGCCAGTATGCCCAGGCCCTGCGCAGCTACTACCGCGCCTCGCCGGGGCTGGCCCAGTACCCGCAGGAACTGGCCGACCTGCTGCAGGACAACCGCTTCCCGCAGGCCAGGCGGCACATTCGCCGGTTGTACCCCGACCCCATCACCAACAGTGACGATTGGGGCCTGCTGCGCTCGATCGATGGCCGGATCACCGGCGTGCACAGCCGCTCGGACGCCACCCCGTTCAAGCGCAGTGGCTTCAGCGCCGAATGGAGCGGTTTCGACGGGCTGGAACATTACAGCGACTGGCAGTTCGTCGCCGAACAGGCCTTTACCGAAAGTGCCGGTGGCGTGCAGACCCATGCCGGCCCGGGAGACACGCCATGAGCCGCCTGGCCGCGTTGTGCCTGGGTCTGCTGCTGGTGGCAGTGCTGGCCACCTCGGCCAGGGCCGGGGACGAGGACGAGATGCAAGGCTTCATCGTCGACAACACCATCTCGCACATCGGCCACGACTTTTACTACTACTTCGCCGACCGCCTGCGCGCCACCAGCCGGCTGGATTTCAACCTGGTGGTGCGCGAACGCCCGGATGCCCGCTGGGGCAGCCTGGTCACCGTGGAGTTCGAGCGTGAGGTGGTGTACCGCCGCTTCCTGCCGCCGAACACCACCGAGCTCAAGGACGAGGCCGTTGCAGCAGCCGACCTGGTCAAGCAGCAAATCATCCAACGCAAGTTGCAACGCCTGCTGCAGGACACCACCGATCTGGAGAGGGACGAGCTATGAAGCACCACATACCCCGTTGCATCGCCGCCTGCCTGTTGGCCAGCGCGTGTGCCGCCCAGGCCACCGAGCTGGTGTACACCCCGGTCAACCCGGCCTTTGGCGGCAACCCGCTCAATGGCACCTGGTTGCTGAACAACGCGCAGGCGCAGAACGACTACGACGACCCCGACCTCAAGGACCGCTCCTCGGCCTTTGCCGGCACCACGGCCCTGGAGCGCTTCAGCAACCAGCTGGAGTCGCGGATGTTGTCGCAGTTGCTGGACAACATCAGTAACGGCAACACCGGCAGCATGGCGACCGATGCGTTTCTCATCGACGTCATCGACGATTCCGGGGCCCTGAGCATCAAGGTCACCGATCGCGCCACAGGAGAAATTTCGATCATTGAGGTCAGCGGCCTGAACCCTTGAGGGGGCAAGGCTATTTGTTTGGGGAGAGAACACCATGAAACGTCTGCTGAGCACGCTGCTGATCCTCACTGCCCTGGGTCTGCATGGTTGTGGCCTGCGCGAACCGATGCCCGCCGAACAGGATTCGGAAACCCCGACCCTGACCCCCCGTGCCTCGACCTACTACGACCTGATCAACATGCCACGGCCCAAGGGCCGGTTGATGGCGGTGGTGTACGGCTTCCGCGACCAGACCGGGCAGTACAAGCCGACCCCGGCCAGCTCGTTCTCCACCAGCGTCACCCAGGGGGCGGCGAGCATGCTGATGGACGCCCTGAGTGCCAGTGGCTGGTTCGTGGTGCTGGAGCGTGAAGGCCTGCAGAACCTGCTGACCGAGCGCAAGATCATCCGTGCTTCGCAGAAAAAGCCCGACGTGCCGGAAAACATCATGGGCGAGCTGCCACCGCTTCAGGCCGCCAACCTGATGCTGGAGGGCGGGATCATTGCCTACGACACCAACGTGCGCAGCGGCGGCGAAGGTGCCCGCTACTTAGGGATAGACATCTCCCGCGAGTACCGCGTCGACCAGGTGACCGTGAACCTGCGCGCGGTGGACGTGCGCACCGGGCAGGTGCTGGCCAATGTGATGACCAGCAAGACCATCTATTCTGTCGGCCGCAGCGCCGGGGTGTTCAAGTTCATCGAATTCAAGAAGCTGCTCGAGGCTGAGGTGGGGTACACCACCAACGAACCGGCGCAGCTGTGCGTGCTGTCGGCGATCGAGGCGGCGGTGGGGCACTTGCTGGCGCAGGGGATCGAGCGGCGGCTGTGGCAGGTGGCAGGGGATGCGGGGGAGGGGCAGGCTACGGTGGACAAGTATCTGAGCCAGAATCAGCAGCCGTGATTGGCTACGAGGGCCTCTTCGCGGGTGAACCCGCTCCCACAGGTACAGCGTCAACTCGAAGCCCGCGCCGTCCCTGTGGGAGCGGGCGCGCCCGCGAAGCAGACGACGCGGTGGATGGCACCGGCTTTGCCGGTGTTCGCGGGCATGCCCGCTCCCACAGGTATCGCGTGATCTCAAGCGCGACGCCGTCCCTGTGGAGGCGGCAACGGAAGTGTTTCTGCACATTCCCTTCGCTTGAAACGCTTCCCCGACACCGGTAGTCTTTGCCCGCTGCTGTAAGTCCAGCAGTCGGGTTTGGTCACCCGCAATCATCAAGGCGCACAAGCGCCCGCTATGCGATACAGTTGGCGCTTTTTTGTGCCTGGCTGTTTCATTTTATGGCGGCTGTGCGTGGGGCGCCTCCGTGCGCGCCGGTTTCCTTGATTCCCGGTTGACCAACCCGCGTACAGTCGCCACCCATTCGTTTGGTCACGTTGTGTGGCGGCTCCAGTGAATCAAGGAGCGACACAATGACAAAAGGCTTACCCGATCCTCCCGTACGCGCCACCACGGCGTCCTCCAGTTTCTCCACGTGCGAATGCAGCCATCCACCGTTGTTTGCCGTGCGTTCGGGGGTGGACTACGAAGATGCGCTGGTGCATCTGTCCACGCTGCTCAAAGGCGCGTTTGCGACCAATCTCAAGGCACTGGAGCTGGCCAAGGGGACCTGTCGTGATCTGTTGTTGAGCAACGACCATGGGCTGGATTCGGCCAAGGCGGTGGTGGAGGCGTTGCTGGATGGGGTGGAGAGGCAGCAGCTGGTTGGGCGGAAGACGGTACCGGGTGTCTGACGAGCGTTTGGGCTTTGTTTGACTCAAGCGGCAGCCGTGATTGACCTCGATGGCCTCTTCGCGGGTGAACCCGCTCCCACAGGTTCAGCGCCAACTCGAAGCCAGCACAGTACCTGTGGGAGCGGGCGCGCCCGCGAAACAGACAACGCGTGCGCTGTTCAAATCGTGCAAGCCCGCGATGAGGTCGATGCATGAAACCAACGATCTTCAGGTCGTTCAGCCCTCTTTGGCATAAGGTCCCGAACAGGTAGATGAAACCTTGCACCCACAAGCAAGCTCTGCCGGCTCGAACACCAACGAAATACCGTTGAACAAGACACTACCGTCACCGCCAGAGACCAACGCAAATGTCCCTCCATGAAGCGCGCATGGCGCACGATCTCCGAGGACGCATTGCTGCCGCCCGTTGACAAGAACTCCGCTTCCTTCCCCCATCCGACCACCCCCGCTGTGGGGATCGCCCTTTCGAATCGCACCTTGTCGGGACATCGCTCAATCCTTTGCGCTGTTTTGCAAGATTGCTTCGTAAAGGCCGGCCGGCACGGCATCAGGATCGTGTTTGCAGGCGGCAGCCAGGAAGCGCATCAGCAGTTCATCCGGCTCGAAGCGCATGCCAGGCGGGCAGGTCAGCCTGGCGTAGGGTGTTTTCATCAATGGGTGGTCGATGGAAGGGTTCGGCAGGCCCAGCGAACGGCGCAGGTTGAGAATGGCCAGGATCTCGGCGGGGTAGACGGCCTCGAAGGGGGAGCCGAATTCGAAATTGCCGGAGTCAAGTTCTCGGGATGTCAGGGCGATCCGTTGGACATGGGTATCGCAGGCCGCCACCAGAATTGGCGCCAGTTTATTGGGATCAGGTTCGCGCCAATGGGCGACCAATTGACCCCAGGCAGGGTCGCGAGGCAGGGCGTGCTTGTCGAGGTCAAGCGGTTTGCCGAGCCAGTCGCCGATGATGGTCAGACCGAAGGCGGCGTAGCGTAAGGTGGTACCGATCGGCAGGTTGTGGCCATCGCTGACACCGTAGCCATTATGAATACCCGTGAAAATAGCTTGGTGAAAGGGCTCAATCAGTTCTAACCGGCCAGTAGCTAGTGCGCACAATATTAGGTGAGTGGTCCCATCTAAATCGCCGATGCTACTTTCTTTAGTGCCCGCAAGTTTTTGTATTAAGATTGCCTCAGCGATTAACATCTGTGTAATGCCAGAAACGAAATCCAATGACGCTGGCCCGTATGGGTGCTGCGGTGCAAGCTGTAAACCTTTTCCAATATTGTTCATGCCAACTCTGAATATCTGATTGCAAGCGATACCGATGGTTTCGCCAGTCATGATGTAAGAGGTCAGCATGTCGCACCTTACGAGTAGGTCCTCTCTCGCCCATTCGTGTATTTTTTTCAAGCTGACTTTGAGTCGATCTTTTGTCTGTCTATTCATGTTGGTTCCAGAGATTAATTTGTATTCCGCTTCGGTCGCCGACAATGGTGTTAGGATGACCTTTCGAGTCAAAGAATACTTGCGCATGAAGGAATGAAACCTTTCGCGAGTCCAAGCTGTCCTCTATTGCTTGGTGCTTTGTAATAAAGGCTGGGTCAGTTT
Source organism: Pseudomonas sp. S1(2024) (assembly GCF_046557535.1). Classification (NCBI taxonomy): domain Bacteria; kingdom Pseudomonadati; phylum Pseudomonadota; class Gammaproteobacteria; order Pseudomonadales; family Pseudomonadaceae; genus Pseudomonas; species Pseudomonas sp. S1(2024). Next base: position 1,315 of record NZ_JBKGFP010000094.1, on the reverse strand, counting down.
TTGTAAGGGCTTCTCCCCATCCTTGTCTTTTTCTGCGAATCAAGTCCTGTATGCGCTGAAGGTTGGCTTTGCCTCCTGCTTTCTGGGTGTTGATGAAACCAGGCGTCTTGCTTTTCCCTAGAGTCGTCTTCACCTCGATCACCAACAACGTCCCAGCCTCGAACGTCAGTTCCTCCAGCGGCGCCGTCCCCTTCAGCCCATCAATGTGATGCCGCATTTCCAGCGTCGTCGGATTACGCACCGTCATCGAGGGCGGTGGTGGTACGTACACCAGCATGTCGATCCCCTGGTCGCTCTTGTTTTTCAAACCGAACTGGCTGGGCCGGGAAGGGTGGGTGCTCAGGCCGAGGATGTTCTCCGGCTTGACCTTCCAGTGGCTGACCAGGGCAGCCGCCAGGGCTTCTTCGCCGGCATCGGCGACGACTCGGGTCAGGCTGCCGCCCATGCGCACCGGCCCGATGCTGTGCTGAATCATGGCCACCAGCCGGTCACGCAGGGTGGTGGCCATGTAGGCGTAGTCAGCCTTGCCGCCAGCCACATCGAGCGCGACCAGGCTGGCATTGCGCTCCACCGAGTGCAGTTCACGGGCGGTGACCGGCAGTTCACCCTCACGGGGGCGTCGCTGGATGCGGGTTTCCAGTACGGTGACTTCGCCGGCGCTGCGGTTGCCAAGGCGCCGGACTTCCTCTTGCGACAGCGCGGCGTTGTCGAGGCGTACGGTGGTCATGCTGCCGGGCTGCAACTTGTGCATCAGCCAGCGGGCGCCGCCGATGGCGGCCGGCAGCAGCAGGGCCAGGTTGATGGCCATGAATACCTGCTTGCCACGTGCCTCGGCAGTGTCGGGATTGGCCAGGCGCGCCAGGTCGGTGAAGAACTGCTCGCCGATACTCAGGCCTTCGCCAGTGATCATGCGGCTGCTGCCGTCGACCATGGCATCGGCGGCCAGCGCGGCTTCCAGGGCGACGAAGGCATAGCGGCCGAGCGATACGGTGCCCTTGATGCCGCGCACCACCGGTATGAACGCCAGCACTCCGAGGGCGAATTCGCCCGCGCCAATGACGCCTTGCCAGAAGCGAGCCCTGGCCTTGGCTTCGGCGTAGTGCTGAGCCAGCTGTTCACAGGCCTGTTCGATCGGGTACAGGCCACTGGGCGTGTGCCAGGTATAGGGCAGGCTGATACGCTGGGTGCCGTGCTCGTCGACGTACTCTTCCCGTTGCGCCTCGGCCCACTGCACATGGGTGAAGGTGGCGAAATAGATCTTGTGGTCGGTGAACAAGAAATTGCTGTGCAGGGCAAAGGCATAACCGTGCTGGCT
>NZ_JBKGFP010000093.1:0-80237 GCF_046557535.1 Pseudomonas sp. S1(2024) | reverse complement strand
GAGGTGGGACTCAAGGGGAGAAAAAAAGGGGTGGAGGGGGGGGGGGGTATTTGTGGGAGCCGGCTTGCCGGCGATAGGGCCCGAACAGGCGCCCACCCAACCTCAGTGAGTGACGGTTTCCAGCTCCGGCTCGGCAGGTTGCGCTGCAGCCACCGCCTTGCGCATCTGCTCGCAACCCCACAACACCCGCTCCGGCGTCGCCGGTGCATCCACCTGTGGCTGCACGCGGTAGTCGGCGATGCTGGCCACGGCGTCCTTGATCGCGCACCAGGCGGCGATGCCGAGCATGAACGGCGGTTCGCCCACGGCCTTGGAGTGGAACACGGTGTCCTCAGGGTTCTTGCGGTTTTCCACCAGCTTTACCCGCAAATCCAGCGGCATGTCCGCCACTGCCGGGATCTTGTAGCTGGCCGGGCCGTTGGTCATCAGCTTGCCCTTGGCGTTCCACACCAGTTCTTCAGTGGTCAGCCAGCCCATGCCCTGGATGAAGCCGCCTTCCACCTGGCCGATGTCGATGGCCGGGTTCAGCGAATCACCCACATCGTGCAGGATGTCGGCGCGCAGCATCTTGTATTCGCCGGTCAGGGTGTCGACGACCACCTCCACGCAGGCGGCGCCGAAGGCGAAGTAGTAGAACGGCCGGCCACGTGCCTGGCTGCGGTCGTAGTAGATCTTCGGCGTGCGGTAGAAACCGGTGCTGGACAGCGACACCTGGGCAAAATAGGCCTGCTGCACCAACTGCTCGAAGCTGACGATCTGGTCGCGCACGCGCACATGGCCGTTGCGGAACTCGACGTCTTCCTCGGTCACCTGGTAGTGCCGTGCGGCGAACTCGGTCAGGCGCTTCTTGAGGATCTCCGCAGCGTTCTGCGCTGCCTTGCCGTTCAGGTCGGCACCACTGGAGGCAGCGGTCGGTGAGGTGTTGGGCACCTTGTCAGTGTTGGTGGCGGTGATCTGGATACGGCTGATATCGACCTGGAAGATTTGCGCCACCACCTGTGCCACCTTGGTGTTCAGGCCCTGGCCCATCTCGGTGCCGCCATGGTTCAGGTGGATACTGCCGTCGGTGTAGATATGGATCAGCGCACCGGCCTGGTTGAGGAAGGTGGCGGTGAACGAGATACCGAACTTGACCGGTGTCAGTGCCAGGCCCTTCTTCAGGATCGGGCTGTTGGCGTTGAAGCGGCGGATCGACTCGCGGCGCTCGGCATAGTCACTGCTGGCTTCCAGTTCGGCGGTCATCTCTTCGAGCATGTTGTGCTCGACGGTCTGGTAGTAGTGGGTGACGTTGCGCTCGGTCTTGCCGTAGTAGTTGGCCTTGCGCACCGCCAGCGGGTCGCGGCCCAGGTGGCGGGCGATGTGGTCCATCACCTGCTCGATGGCGACCATCCCCTGCGGGCCGCCAAAGCCGCGATAGGCGGTGTTGGAGGCTGTGTTGGTCTTGCAGCGGTGGCCGTGCACGGTGGCATCGCCCAGGTAGTAGGCATTGTCGGAGTGGAACATGGCGCGGTCGACGATCGAACCGGACAGGTCGGGCGAGTAGCCGCAGTTGCCGGCCAGGTCGAAGTTGATGCCGTGCAGGCGCCCGTCGTCGTCGAAGCCCACGTCGTACTCGACGTAGAACGGGTGGCGTTTGCCGGTCATGGTCATGTCTTCGACCCGTGGCAGGCGCATCTTGGTCGGCTGGCCGGTCAGGCGCGCCACCACGGCGCACAGGCACGCCGGGCTGGCGGCCTGGGTTTCCTTGCCACCAAAACCGCCACCCATGCGGCGCATGTCCAGCACCACCTTGTTCATTGGCACGTCGAGTACTTCGGCGACCAGTTTCTGCACTTCGGTGGGGTTTTGCGTGGAGCAGTAGACGATCATGCCGCCGTCTTCGGTGGGCATCACCGAGGAGATCTGCGTTTCTAGGTAGAAGTGCTCCTGGCCACCGATGTGCAGGGTGCCCTGGATGCGGTGCGGTGCACTGGCCAGTGCAGCGGCGGAATCGCCACGCTGGTGGGTGTGGCTGTCGAGCACGAAGTGCTTCTTGCGCAGTGCTTCGACCACATCCAGCGCCGGCTCCAGGTCTTCATACTCGACGATGGCGGCCATGGCCGCACGGCGCGCGGTATCGAGGTCGCGGGCGGCCACGGCGAGCACCGGCTGGCCGAAGAACTCGACCTTGTCGATGGCCAGCAGCGGGTCGCCGGCCACCACCGGGCCGATGTCCTTGAGGCCAGGGATGTCTTCGTGGGTGATGGCGATGCGCACGCCCTCGAAGGCATAGCACGGCGTGGTGTCGATGCGCAGGATGCGCGCGTGGGCGCGGTCGGCGGTGCGCGCATAGACGTGCAGCTGGTTGGGGAATTCCAGGCGGTCGTCGATGTACACCGCCTCGCCGGACACATGCTTGTCGGCGCTGTCATGCTTGACGCTGCGGCCGACCCCGGTGGTCAGGTCCTGGCTGAACAGTTCGGCCATCTCGGCCTGGCTCTTGGCTACGTGATGGTTAGACATAAGCGGTCACCCGGGTTTCGATGTACGGCGTTTGCTGTTCGATGAAGTACTTGCGCAGCAGGTTCTGGGCGGTCAGCAGGCGGTATTCCTTGCTGGCGCGGAAGTCGCTGAGCGGGGTGAAGTCTTCCGCCAGGGCCTGGCAGGCGCGCTCGATGGCAGCCTGGTTCCACGGCTTGCCGCGTAGCGCTGCTTCGCAGGCACGGGCCCGTTTGGGGATTGCCGCCATGCCGCCGAAGGCGATGCGCACACCGCTGACCACGCCGTCTTCGATGCTCAGGTTGAAGGCGCCGCACACGGCGGAAATGTCATCGTCCAGGCGCTTGGACACTTTATAGGCGCGGAACGCCCAATCGCTGGTGGCGCGCGGCACGATGATCTTCTCGATGAACTCGCTGTCCTGGCGGGCGGTGATGCGGTAGTCGATGAAGTAGTCTTCCAGTGGCATCACCCGCTGGCGCTCGCCCTGGCGCAGGACGATCTGCGCATCCAGGGCAATCAGCAGGGGTGGCGAGTCACCGATTGGCGAAGCGTTGCCGATATTGCCGCCCAGGGTGCCCTGGTTGCGGATCTGCAGCGAGGCGAAGCGGTGCAGCAGGGCACCGAAGTCAGGGTATTCCTCGTTCAGTGCACCGTAGCAGTCGGTGAGCGGTGTGGCGGCGCCGATTTCCAGGTGGCTGGCGGTTTTCTCGATGCGCTTGAGCTCGGCCACATGGCCGACGTAGATCATCACCGGCAAGGTCTTGTGGAACTGGGTGACTTCCAGTGCCAGGTCGGTACCGCCGGCCAGCAGCCGCGCTTCGGGGTGCGAGCTGTACAGGTCGGCCAGGTCGGCCACGGTCAGTGGCACCAGGCAGCGCTTGTCGCCACTGTTCAGTTCGCCGGTCTGGGTTGGGGCAATGGCCTTGAGGCGGCTGATGGTCTGTGCCTGCTGGGCATCGAACTGGTCGCGGCAGGGCTGGCGGCAGCTCTGCTCGGCGGCGTCGAGGATCGGCCGGTAGCCGGTGCAGCGGCACAGGTTGCCGGCCAGGGCTTCCTGGGCTTGGTGCAGGTCGGCGCCGCTGCTGTTCTTCTGCAGGGCGAACAGCGACATGACGAAGCCGGGTGTACAGAAGCCGCACTGCGAGCCATGGCAATCGGCCATGGCCTGTTGCACGCTGTGCAGCTGGCCCTGGTGCCTGAGACCCTCGACGCTGATCAGTTGCTTGCCGTGCAGCGACGAGACGAAGGTCAGGCACGAGTTGAGGCTACGGTAGCGGATGCTGTCGTTGCCCTGGTCGTCCTGGGTCAGCTCGCCGACCACCACGGTGCAGGCACCGCAGTCACCACTGGCGCAGCCCTCCTTGGTGCCAGGTTTGCCCAGGTGCTCGCGCAGGTACTGCAGCACCGTCATGTTCGGGTCCAGGGCATGCTCACTACGCAGCTCCTGGTTTACGAGAAACTGGATCACGGGGATGGCCTCGCAATGGTTTTATTGTTGTTGGGCGGACTCTAAGCAAGAGCTGTCCAGCTGGTCAATATTTTTCTGACTCAAAGGTCAAGAAATTGCTCATGTCCAAGCCCGGCTGCACACATTGCCCATATTCCAAGCATAGATCGCGCCGGGCGTGCGGTTGCCTTGCAGGTCAAATAAACCGCCAGGCCCCTCTGCGCGATCAGCGGCCAAGTACGCTACAATTCGCTCCTTGTGCCCAGTTCAATGATTTTGAAGGAAAACCATGACGTTCAAGGCCCCGGACAGCCTCTCCGAGCAGATTGCCGATTACCTGGCCGAACGCATCATCCGTGGCGAGCTGGCGCCAGGCGAGCGTATCCAGGAGCAGAAGGTCACCCAGGCACTCAACGTCAGCCGCGGCTCGGTGCGCGAGGCGCTGCTGATCCTCGAACGCCGCCACCTGGTGGCGATCCTGCCGCGGCGGGGTGCCCATGTGACCGAGCTCGACGAGCGCAGTGTGCGCAGCCTGTGTGCACTGATGGGCGAGTTCTACATCCTGCTGGGTAACGCGGTTGCGCAAAAATGGCGCACCGATGCCGACCTGCGCCCGTTCCTGGAGATCCAGCAGCGCTTGCAGCGGGCCCATGACCAGCTGGACATCAAGGCCTTCGTCGCCGACAGCTTCGCAGTCATGCGGGCGGCCTACCCGTTCGCCGACAACCCGTTTCTGCAGGAAACCGTGGAAAACCTGCAGCCGGCGATGAGCCGTGCCTACTACCTGTCGCTGGACCAGCGCCAGGCCAGCATGATCGACTATCTGGACCTGTTCGCCCGCCTGCTCGACGCCGTGATCGCCCGTGACCTGCCGCGCATTCGCGAGGTGCTCACCGCCTATGGCCAGCGCAGCTGCGAACTGGTGCTGGCGGCGTTGGCCCGAGGCTGACCGATGCGCCTGAAGTGCATTCGCCTGGCCGGGTTCAAGTCGTTCGTGGACCCGACCACGGTCAACTTCCCCAGCAACATGGCGGCCGTGGTCGGCCCCAACGGCTGTGGCAAGTCCAACATCATCGATGCCGTGCGCTGGGTGATGGGCGAGAGTTCGGCGAAGAACCTGCGCGGCGAGTCGATGACCGATGTCATCTTCAACGGCTCCAGTGGCCGCAAGCCGGTCAGCCAGGCCAGCATCGAGCTGGTGTTCGACAACAGCGAAACCACCCTGGTCGGCGAATACGCCGCCTACGCCGAGATCTCGATCCGCCGCAAGGTCACCCGCGACGGGCAGAACAGCTACTACCTCAACGGTACCAAGTGCCGCCGGCGCGATATCACCGACATCTTCCTCGGCACCGGCCTGGGGCCGCGCAGCTACTCGATCATCGAGCAAGGCATGATCTCCAAGCTGATCGAGGCCAAGCCCGAGGAGCTGCGCAACTTCATCGAGGAAGCCGCCGGCATTTCCAAGTACAAGGAACGCCGCCGGGAAACCGAGAGCCGCATCCGCCGCACCCAGGAAAACCTGGCGCGCCTGACCGACCTGCGCGAAGAGCTGGAGCGCCAGCTGGAGCGCCTGCACCGCCAGGCCCAGGCAGCCGAGAAGTACCGGGAATACAAGGCCCAGGAACGCCAGCTGAAGGCGCGCTTGTCGGCCTTGCGCTGGCGTGATCTGGACGAACGGGTGCGCCAGCGCGAGGCGGTGATCGGCGACCAGGATGTGTCCCATGAGGCGCTGGTGGCCGAGCAGCGCAATGCCGATGCCAGCATCGAGCGCCTGCGCGATGGCCATCACGAATTGTCCGAGCGCTTCAACCAGGTGCAGGGCCGCTTCTACTCGGTGGCCGGTGACATCGCCCGGGTCGAGCAGAGCATCCAGCACGGCCAGCAGCGCCTGCGCCAGTTGCAGGATGACTTCAAGGAAGCCGAGCGCACGCGCCTGGAGACCGAGTCGCACCTCGGGCACGACCGCACCCTGCTGGCTACCTTGGGCGAAGAGCTGGCAATGCTCGAACCCGAGCAGGAAATGACCCTGGCCGCTGCCGAAGAAGCCGCCGCTGCCCTTGAGGAGGCCGAGCTGGGCATGCACGGCTGGCAGGAACAGTGGGACAGCTTCAACAGCCGTTCCGCCGAGCCGCGCCGCCAGGCCGAAGTGCAGCAGGCGCGTCTGCAGCAGCTGGAAGCCAGCCTGGAACGCCAGGCCGAGCGCCAACGCAAGCTGGGCGAGGAGCGCGAGCTGCTGGGCAGCGACCCGCAGGATGCGGCCATGCTCGAACTGGCCGAGCAGCTGGCCAGTAGCGAAATGTTGCTGGAAGAGTTGCAGTTGTCGGAAGAGCAGGTGGTCGAGCGCCTGGAAGGCGCGCGTGAGCAACTGCAGCAGGCTACCCAGGCCCAACAGCAGGCGCAGGGCGACCTGCAACGCCTGGGCGGGCGCCTTGCCTCGCTCGAAGCCTTGCAGCAGGCTGCCCTGGAGCCGGGTGCAGGTGCTGCGGACTGGCTCCAGGGCCAAGGCCTGGAGCAACGGCCGCGGCTGGCTGAAGGGTTGCGGGTTGAGCCGGGCTGGGAGCTTGCGGTAGAAACCGTGCTTGGCGCCGATCTGCAGGCTGTACTGGTGGACGACTTCAGTAATCTGGAGTTTGCTGGCCTGGAGCAGGGCGAGTTGCGCTTGCTGCTGGCAAGCGGTACCGGCTCGTCGCTGCCTGGCAGCCTGCTGGAAAAGGTCGAAGGCCGCGTCGACCTGGCGCCCTGGCTGGGCCACGTCAAACCCGTGGAAAACCTTGCCCAGGCACTGGCGCAGCGCGCCTCGCTCGGCGAAGGCCAGAGCCTGGTCAGCCGCGATGGCTACTGGGTCGGCCGACACTTCCTGCGGGTGCGCCGTGGCGGCGAAGCCGAAGGCGGCGTGCTGGCACGCGGCCAGGAGATCGAGCGCCTCGGCCAGGAGCAGCTGGAGCAGGATGCGGCGCTGGAGCAGTTGGAACAGCAACTGCAGGCCCTGCGCGAGCAGCAGCTGGACCTTGAAGAACAGCGTGAGCAACTGCGCCGTCGCACCCAGGAAGAAAGCCGCCTGCATGGCGAGCTGAAGGCCAACCTGTCGGCTGGCCGCGCACGTGCCGAGCAGGTCGAACTGCGCCGCCGGCGCCTGCAGGAAGAGCTGGCCGAACTGGAAGAACAGCGCGCTCTGGAACATGAGCAACTGGGCGAAGCCCGCCTGCTGCTGCAGGAGGCCCTGGAGCTGATGGCCCAGGACACCGAGCAGCGCGAGCAGTTGATGGCCCGCCGCGACACTTTGCGCGAAAGCCTCGATCGCGTGCGCCAGGAGGCCCGCCAGCACAAGGATCACGCCCACCAGCTGGCTGTTCGCCTGGGCTCGCTGCGTGCCCAGCACGACTCCACCCGGCAGGCACTGGAGCGCCTGGAGCAGCAGGCCGCGCGCCTGATCGAGCGCCAGGAGCAACTGAGCCTGAACCTGGAAGAGGGCGAGGCCCCGCAGGAAGAACTGCGCCTGAAGCTGGAAGAGCTGCTGGAGCGGCGCATGAGCGTCGACGAGGAAATGCGCCAGGCCCGCCTGCACATGGACGAAGCCGACCGCGAACTGCGTGACGCCGAAAAGCGTCGTACCCAGGCCGAGCAGCAGGCCCAATTGCTGCGTGGCCAGTTGGAGCAACTGCGCCTGGAGTGCCAAGGCCTGGATGTGCGGCGCAAGACCTTGCAGGAGCAGTTGCTGGCCGACGGCTACGACCTGCAAGGTGTGCTCGCCACTCTCGAGGCCGAGGCCAGCGAGCAGGGTACCGAACAGGAGCTGGAGCAGCTCGAGGCGCGTATCCAGCGCCTGGGGGCGATCAACCTGGCGGCCATCGAAGAGTACGAGCAGCAGTCCGAGCGCAAGCGCTACCTGGACGCCCAGGACGCCGACCTGGTCGAAGCCCTGGAGACCCTGGAAAACGTCATTCGCAAGATCGACAAGGAAACCCGCAACCGCTTCAAGGATACCTTTGATCAGATAAATGCCGGATTACAGGCACTTTTCCCAAAAGTTTTCGGTGGTGGCAGCGCTTATCTGGAACTGACGGGCGAAGATCTACTCGATACAGGGGTAACGATCATGGCGCGACCACCGGGCAAGAAGAACAGCACCATCCATCTGCTGTCCGGCGGCGAGAAGGCACTGACCGCATTGGCGCTGGTGTTTGCCATCTTCAAGTTGAACCCCGCACCGTTCTGCATGCTCGACGAAGTCGACGCGCCGCTGGACGATGCCAACGTCGGGCGCTACGCCCGTCTGGTCAAGGAAATGAGTGAAAGCGTGCAGTTCATCTACATCACCCATAACAAGATTGCCATGGAGATGGCGGATCAATTGATGGGGGTGACCATGCATGAACCGGGCTGTTCACGTCTGGTTGCCGTCGACGTGGAGGAGGCCATGGCCATGGTCGATGCCTGATGCTCGACGATAAGGGCATATTCCGTAGCGAAATGCCCCCGCCATGTGCGACAGACGGTGTAAAGTTGTCTTTGGTCGTGCTAGCTTAATGTCACTCGTTTTTTGCGTGGGTAAAACGCCTGTCAGAACATAGAGTTGGCGCCACGTGTTAAAGGGCTTTGAACCCTTTGTTTTCAAGCATATTTTTATAGAGGCACGGGATTACATGGAAATCGGTCTGCGCGAGTGGCTGATCGTCATCGGCATCATTGTCATTGCCGGGATTCTTTTCGACGGCTGGCGCCGCATGCGCGGCGGGAAAGGCAAGTTGAAATTCCGTCTGGATCGCAGTTATTCCAACCTGCCGGACGAAGAGGGCAATGCCGAAGTGCTTGGCCCGTCGCGGGTGCTGGATACCCACAAGGAGCCTGAGCTGGATGAAAGCGACCTGCCGTCGCTCAGTGCTTCTGCGCGTGATCGCGAGCGCGAGCCCAAGCCGGCCAAGGCTGCCAAGCGCGGCAAGCGCGCCACCGCTGCCGCGGATGCACAGCAGGGCGACCTGAACCTGAGTGCCGAGCCACGCGAGCCCGACCTGTTTGCCGACAGCGATGATGACTTTGCCGCGGAAAATACCCGCAGCAACGGTGCGGCGCCTGCCAGCAGCAGCGTCAAGGAGCTGCCGCCGGCCGAGGAAGTGCTGGTGATCAGCGTCATCTCCCGCGACGAGGGTGGCTTCAAGGGCCCGGCGCTGCTGCAGAACATTCTGGAAAGCGGCCTGCGTTTCGGCGAAATGGACATCTTCCACCGTCACGAGAGCATGGCCGGTCACGGCGAGGTGCTGTTCTCCATGGCCAACGCCGTCAAGCCCGGCGTGTTCGACCTGGACGACATCGACCACTTCAGCACCCGCGCGGTGAGCTTCTTCCTCGGCCTGCCGGGCCCGCGTCATCCGAAGCAGGCCTTCGACGTGATGGTGGCTGCGGCGCGCAAGCTGGCGCACGAACTGAACGGTGAGCTCAAGGACGACCAGCGCAGCGTGCTGACCGCCCAGACCATCGAGCACTATCGCCAGCGCATCGTCGAGTTCGAGCGCCGTGCGCTGACCCAGAAGCGCTGACAGATCCAGACGAAAGAGCAGCCTGAGGGCGTGCTGGTCGGTTCGGGTATTGCAATTGCCTGTACTGGCCCTATCGCCGGCAAGCCAGCTCCCACAGGTGTATCACTGCCCTCCAGGCCTGTGGTTTACCTGTGGGAGATGGCTTGCCGGCGATAGGGCCGGGGCAGGCAACACAAATCCAGGCCCCATGCACCACCCCCAGGCTGCTCTTTTGCTTTGCAAGAGAAGACAAATCCCATGACCGCCGAAACCCGTATCCACGAACTGCGTGCCGAGCTCGACCAGCACAACTACCGCTACTACGTGCTCGATGAGCCAAGCGTGCCCGATGCCGAATACGACCGCCTGTTCAACGAGCTCAAGGCGCTTGAAGCCGAATACCCACACCTGGTAACCCCCGACTCGCCCACCCAGCGTGTCGGTGGCGCAGCCCTGGCCGCGTTCAGCCAGGTCCGCCACGAAGTGCCCATGCTCAGCCTCGGCAACGCTTTCGAAGAAGCCGACCTGCGTGAGTTCGGCCGCCGCGTGGTAGACGGCCTCGACCAGCCCGGTGCGGTCGACTACAGCTGCGAGCCCAAGCTCGACGGCCTGGCCGTGAGCTTGCTGTACCGCGACGGTCTGCTCGTACAGGGCGCCACCCGTGGCGACGGCACCACCGGCGAAGACATCAGTGCCAACGTACGCACCGTGCGCAACATCCCGCTCAGGCTGCAAGGCGAGGGATGGCCTGCGGTGCTGGAGGTGCGCGGCGAGGTGTACATGAGCAAGGCCGGTTTCGACCGGCTCAACGCCGCCCAGGCCGAAGCCGGCGGCAAGACCTTCGCCAACCCGCGCAACGCCGCAGCCGGCAGCCTGCGTCAGCTGGACTCGAAAATCACCGCCAGCCGCCCGTTGGAGTTCTGCTGCTATGGCGTCGGCCAGGTGTCTGCGAGCATTGGCGACAGCCACATCGGCATCCTCGAACAGCTCAAGGCGTGGGGGTTGCCGATCAGCCGCGAACTCAAGCATGCCGCCGGTATCGAAGAATGCCTGGCCTACTACCGCGACATCGGCGAGCGACGCAACAGCCTGCCCTACGAAATCGACGGCGTGGTGTTCAAGGTCAACAGCCTGGCCGCCCAGCGCGAACTGGGCTTCCGTGCCCGTGAGCCCCGCTGGGCGATTGCCCACAAGTTCCCGGCCATGGAAGAGCTGACCGAGGTGCTGGATGTCGAGTTCCAGGTCGGCCGCACCGGCGCGGTAACGCCCGTGGCACGCCTGAAGCCGGTCAAGGTGGCCGGTGTGACCGTGTCCAACGCCACCCTGCACAACATGGACGAAATCGCCCGCCTGGGCCTGCGCATTGGCGACACGGTGATCATCCGCCGCGCCGGTGACGTGATTCCGCAGGTGATGCAGGTGGTGCTGGAGCGCCGCCCGGAAGATGCGCGCCCGGTGCAGGTGCCGAGTGAGTGCCCGGTATGCGGCTCGCAGGTCGAGCGTACCCAGTTGGTCAAGCGTAGCAAGGGCAAGGAAACCACCAGCGAGGGGGCGGTGTACCGCTGCGTCGGTCGCCTTGCCTGTGGCGCCCAGCTCAAGCAGGCAATCATCCACTACGTGTCACGCCGCGCCATGGACATCGACGGCCTGGGCGAGAAGAGCGTCGAGCAGCTGGTGGACGAAGGCCTGATCGGCTCGCCGGCCGACCTGTACAAGCTGGAATTCGACCAGATCGTCGGCCTGGAAGGTTTTGCCGAAGTGTCCAGCAAGAAGCTGCTGGATGCCATCGAAGCCAGCAAGCGCCCGGGCCTCGCGCGCTTCATCTACGCCCTGGGCATCCCGGACGTAGGCGAGGAGACCGCCAAGGTGCTGGCCCGCTCGCTGGGCAGCCTGGCGCGCGTGCAGCAAGCGCTGCCGCAAGTGCTCACCTACCTGCCGGACATCGGCCTGGAGGTGGCGTACGAGATCCACAACTTCTTCGAGGACGAGCACAACCGCAAGGTCATCAAGCAGCTGCTCGACAGCGGCATGCAACTGCAGGACGAAGGCGAGCTGGCTGCCGAATTCGCTGCCAGCACTACCCTGGCCGGCATGATCGCCAAGCTCGACATCGCCTCGGTTGGCCCGACCGGTGCCGAGAAGCTGGTGGCCAAGCTCGACAGCCTGGACAAGATCATCGCCGCCGACGGCATCGACCTGCGCCAGGCCCTGGCGGCCAAGCAGGCCGAAGCCGTGCGCGAGTTCTTCAAGGATGAAGCCAACCAGAAACTGGCCCGGGACATCGAGGCACAGTTGCTGGCGTTCGGCATGCACTGGAGCAGCGAGAAGAAAGTCGCCGAAGGCCTGCCGCTGGCCGGCCAGACCTGGGTGCTGACCGGCACCCTGGAGCGCATGAGCCGTGATATCGCCAAGGAAAAGCTGGAAAGCCTGGGGGCCAAGGTGGCGGGTTCGGTTTCCGGCAAGACCCACTGCGTGGTGGCGGGGCCGGGGGCGGGGTCCAAGCTGGCCAAGGCCAGTGAGTTGGGGGTGAAGGTGCTTGATGAAGATGCCTTCGTCACCTTCCTGGGCGAGCAGGGCATCGCTGTCTAACGCCCTGCGCAATCCCCCTGTGGCTTGCGCGGTCCTTGTGGGAGCGGGCATGCCCGCGAACACGGGCGAAGCCCGTGCCATCCACCGCGGCGCCTGCTTAGCGGCGGTTCGACGCCTCGACACGCCCGCTCCCACAGGTCCTGCGCTGGTCTTGCTGTCAGCGCTAACCCTGTAGGAGCGGGTTCACCCGCGAATTGGCAGCTCCAGGCCACCCCGGCCCGGACAAGTCATTGAGAAATGATGACTTTTTCTCCTCCAGAGGTTGTATCTGCCCCCAAGACCGGTACAATGGCGCCACTCGCTGCTCAGCGAGCCTTGTAGTGGTGGCCCCATCGGTCCCCCCGCATTGATTACCCGTTAACCTGGTCAGGCCCGGAAGGGAGCAGCCATAGCGGGAACATCGAGTGCCGGGGTGTGGCTGGTGGGGCCGCCTCCATTCTGTAAGTCCTTAATTTTAAAGGACTTTCCTCGCTCAAAAAACTAGAAGTGGACCAGTGCGGTAGTACACCTGAGTGGTGCACCGTAAATTCATTCTATCGTCCATACTCCTTGGTTCTCAATCCTGATCAGCAGCAGCTTGCTGGTTACGTCGTTATGCCTCGTCATCTAACGGCATGGACGATGAAGCATGTCAGCACTGGCGATTCGCCACCGTGTACAATGTCGGTCATGGATCAAGCCGCCGTTGGCTACGACAGGTAGAAATGAGGTGCGATGGTGACATTGGATTTCTCTCAGCGGATGGGGCTGGCTCCCGCCACCAAGGTAGCTCAGAGCGAAAGTATTGATCTGGAGCTAAAGAATAGTCTTTGGAATATTCTAACGATTCATCTTTTTTCGAAATTCGAACCTTATTATAACTACAGTAGCGACACGATTCCAAAATCGAACCTTGAGCCTTTGCTTGAGCAGCTGTACGCGGACTTCTTTAAAATTCCGACAGATTTAATTCCTTACCATTGGTCAGACTTCAAGAAATATCTGCGGGAAGTTTTTTTTGAACTACCATGGCACCGCGTCTACAGCCTTCTGGAGTTCTTTGTCGGGGCAGTTAATATTGCTCGCTCAAAAGTTCTCATCGAGGAACTCAATAAGATACTAGAACGAGAAAACTCCGCCTATCGTTTCATCGGTGGCAAAGTCACTCCAATTACGTCTAGTGAAGAAATCGAGGAAATTGAAAAAGCTCTGGCCGCATCAGATGCTTATGCAGGCGCAAGAACTCATCTTAAAACTTCCCTTGTCTTGTTGACTGACAGGACAAACCCAGATTATCGAAACTCGATAAAAGAAAGCATTAGTGCCGTTGAGTCTCTTGTGAAAAAACTCGTTGGCGACGACAAGGCTACGCTTGGTCAAGCACTAAAAATACTAGAAGCCAAGCACAATCTGCACGCCAGCATGAAGTCGGCGTTCATGACGCTCTACGGTTATACAAGTGATGCTGGTGGAATTAGACACGCTTTGTTAGACAGCAGCACCGCTCCAAACAAAGCAGATGCTCGATTCATGCTCATCTGCTGCTCCGCCTTCATAAATTTCGCCATTGACACTATCGAGGACTGAAGCGTAGCCATCCGATCCTGCTGGTGCTCTTTCACTAGAAACATATCACCTCAAATACATGGAATAGTGCAGCATGAGTATAGAGCGTCGTCATCAGGTCTTTGTAAGCTCAACGTATGAAGACCTTCGCGAAGAGAGACATGAAGTTATACAGGCACTGCTTGAACTGGATTGCATACCAGCGGGAATGGAGCTATTTCCCGCGACTAATGAAGATCAGTGGAGCCTGATAAAGCGGGTGATTGATGAGTGTGATTATTACATCATCATTGTCGGCGGCCGCTATGGATCAATCGGTCCACAGGGTATCAGCTATACCGAGCAAGAATACCGATACGCATTGGATACCGGTAAGCCAATCATCGCATTCCTTCATAAAACGCCAGCAAACATCACCGCCGGAAAAACTGAAAGTAATGCTGAGTCAAAGGTTTTGCTAGAACAGTTCCGCTCTCTAGCTCAGCAGAAAATGTGCAAGTATTGGGAAACCTCGGCTGAGCTTGGCTCGGTTGTAAGCCGCAGCTTGGTAAGGTTGATTAAAACTCATCCAATGCCCGGCTGGGTTCGTGCTGACAAAGCAGCAGACTCTTTAGCTGCTGAGGAGGTGCTGCGCCTACGGAAAGTAATTGATGATCTAAAGGAAAAACTCAATAAATCATTAATTGAGCTTCCTGAGGGCGTAAGTAACCTAGCGCAGGGAGATGAAGATTTTCCAGTAACATTTGAATTCAACTGCGACAAAGACTATGAACCTTGGACATTTACTCGGACCATTAAAATCTCATGGAATGAGATTTTTGAAGACGCAGGATCGCTTATGCTTGATGGTATAAGTGACAATAAGTTTAAAGAAATACTCAATAAAATCGTGGAAACCGATTACAGGGATAGCGGTGAAGCCGACAATGACGAGCACTTGAAGGGATTCGTCAACCTTAGAAACTTCACAATTTACTGGCGTGATGAGCAAACTATAAAGTTTCAACTGAAAGCCCTTGCTCTCATTGAGTACCATAGCGAACTGTCGAAGTGGAAGCTTACACCACATGGCAGTAGTGTATTGGTTAAGCTACGAGCCATACCTAAAGGTTATTTTGATAACAACGACGAAGCTGATGTAACTTCGGAGGTTTCCGCCTGCAATGAGATTGGAGAGCTAGAAACTAGCAAAATCTGATTATTTCTCTTGTCGCCTTGACTTCATTGAGCATGACCTTCCTCAATCGTATGGAAGGTCAATTTCTGGTACTACTACGAATAGTCATACTCGCAACTGATCAATCGCTTTCGTGATCGCCCCAGCATTGGTATCCAGTGTCTGCAATGCCGTCATCAC
This sequence comes from Pseudomonas sp. S1(2024), assembly GCF_046557535.1. Lineage (NCBI taxonomy): Bacteria > Pseudomonadati > Pseudomonadota > Gammaproteobacteria > Pseudomonadales > Pseudomonadaceae > Pseudomonas > Pseudomonas sp. S1(2024). Next base: position 65,302 of record NZ_JBKGFP010000093.1, on the reverse strand, counting down.
GTTGTCATGCACGTTGGTGGAACCACGTTGGCGAATCCATGTGCTCAGTTCCTCAATCGTCGCACGCATGGCGATCTGGTTCAGGTGGAGTAGTTCGAGTGCATCGGCGGTAGTGGTGGCTTTGTCCATGGTCAAGCTCTGTCAGGTGTGATCGGGTAAGCGTAAACCCTTTTGCCAAAAAACCAATTCCCCCTCAATTTCAGACTTGGGTTTCGAGTCGAATCGGGAATGATTTGTGCGCACAATCCGACACGGACACGGAGATTGATCGACTGCGCTTAATGCCCCCGTAACCGAGGAAATTTGAAGATGAAATATTGCTCAAAATCCGGTGGCGACTTCTAGCACCCGTGAGCGAAAACACCCCGCCAAAGCTCCGTACAGGGCTATAGCAGAGCGATTGGGTGTGTGCCCACCTTGCCCCACAGGTTGTATCCTATACGGCTCAGTATGGAGCTAGTTTTATTCAGATTTTGGGAATGGCAAGTCAAGTGCCAACATCAGGCGACGTACAGCCGTAGGGTTCCAGATGCTACCGCGTGAAGTGCGAATGCCCTTGGTGTTCAGGCAGTCCGCTACCGCTTGCAACGTGGTGCACTTGTTGTACAGGCAAGCTTCAACGTGTGGCTTCACACTGGCATTAAAAGTAACAGCCTTAGCCATTGCGGCCTTGGTTGCTTTGCCTTCTCTACCTGTAGCAACACCTTGTCCTTTCTCTAGTGCTTGTGTGCGTCGGTTGATCTTCGCCACGGATTCATCACAGCCATCATCTGCACGCTGTTTGAGCGCGTCCAAAGCGTCTTTGGTGCGTTGAACGATGAATTCGCGTTCCTGCTGAGCAAGGGCGGCGAACAAGTGCAGTGCAAAGTTGTCAGCGTTTGGCATTGTCGCCACTTTCACTTCCACTCGCTTCATCAGGCCAGCAACATGCTCAACGTCTCGACTCAAACGGTCAAGCTTGGCGACTACCAAGTAAGCATCATGTTCTTTGCAGGCGCCAAGAGCGTCAGAGCACTCGGGGCGGTCAGCGGGATTGACAGTGCCACTCACAGCCTCCACAAACTCAGCGACGATGTTCCAACCATTCTGCTTGGCGGCGGTAGTGATGTAGTCGCGTTGAGCCTCTAGACCTAATCCAGAACGTTCTTGCTTGCCGGTGGAAACACGGAGGTAAGCGACTACGTTTTTCACTTGGCACTCCCACTAAGCAGTTGGCGTTTGATGGGCGTCATTTTGCATCCCTACCTAGGTTTTGTCAAACCTAGATGGAGTGTTCATGCTCTGACAATACCCAAAACTAAAGCTCTTGACAGGCTGTGGAGTTATGTGATTAGCCGAAAATGAACTTCGTCGACGATGTGGCGCCCCACCGGCTAGCTGACACCGGGTAGTTGATACCGGGCACTGACTCATTGGCAAATTCCCAATGTTCGAAAATGAGATTGGTGAAAAATCGAAAGGACTGGTGACAACATTCGTACAACTATACAAATGGCATCCAGACCGCTGACACTTAGACCATATTTCTGATGGTGATTCTCACCAAGGTTCGACTCATGAATCATCAGGAGGAGGAAGCGTAAGCCCGACAGGTCTTCAAATACTTTTACTGGTGATGTTTCGTCTGCGACTTCACCGGTTACACCAGAAGATGCCATCACCATACATCCAGTGATCGCAGTGAGCGAACGGAGTGAGTGAATGCTTTTAGGGTTAAGGACAGGCAGTCCGACCCCGCTCTTGATTATCTTGAGCATTGTATTCTGAGCAAAGCTCAGGAATGGTTATTCAAGATATCATTACTATTCTGTGCATCACAGGGCAATACACGCTCTTGGTTTTGAAGGGAGCTTTGTCCCTTCTCCTTTTCCATTTTTCCTAGATCATTCATTGCAAGGCGTAACCCTTGAAGAAGAAGCTATCCTCAGGATGACCTCCTGAGAAGATAAAAGCTTTTTATGTATAAGGATTTTTCACAACTCCTTGATTTTCGTGGCTTGCAGAGCATTTCTTGCGTAATTTTTTCAAAATGCCTACGCAAGACTTCGTCAGTATCTTAGGTCAAGCGGCCATCGCAATTGTGTCAATGGTGCTGTCATCCAATCCCCTTTTGTTTATGCTCGACACCGATTGAGGATGGAGATTAGTCCAGTCGCTATACCAAACATTCACAGCATGATCGCGCTTTGCATCATCACCTCGAAAGATTAGTTCGGGGTGAATCATAAGCTTTATCTCACCATTGCGCATGTCGCCATGTCGAGACGTGTGAACACGCATCTTATTGGTATCGACCAAGATGTTCAGCTTTTTCATCAGGTTTGACTGTGCGGTGCCCAGTGCCTTAGCAAGGTCGGTCTGAGTCATGATGATGATGTTTCGGTACTTAACTAGTGGATGCAAAATCCTGAGCAGGCTCATCATCGGGGCAGTGATGCGGCAGTCAAGGCCTGTCCGATGCCATAAGCCCTGACGGTGGTCTTGTAAGTTGACCAGTCGGTGCGTCGTGTGTGGTGGAAGCTTTCGTAGATCAATGAAATCTAAATGCTGACCGAGATCGTCCACACTGCGAAAGTTGGTAATGCCCGGTACATAATCGTATGGCGTTGCGTATACAGAAGGTTGTCGGTCGTAGCCAAGAATTTCGCCAGTGGCGGTATCGACTACAAGTCCATCAACGTGGATGAGGTGGTGCATTTTTGATTCTCCTTTTCAAGTTCAGTTCATAGACAATTCCTCTGGCTGTGCCAGTTGGGTTCGGGTGTGATTAGCTCAAATCGCGGACACGACGAGACTCCCTACGATGCGCAGTTCGTTTTACGAACGTGGTCGTGTGGAGATGGGTGCGTGGCACCGGGGCGTACTGGATTGAGATTGCGGATTCTACACGAAAGCGGACGCAAATGCAAGTTATTCTTATTTAGATAAAATCAATTCTCATCTACCACACATCAAGCCTCTGCAAGCTCCATATAGCCTCATACAGCGATCCTAGCGCCCCCTTTCATGCCCGAGCAGAGAAAACGCTCAGAATCGCAAAATAGAGGCTCTCAGGGGGTATTCCTGTTTGTGATCCTTGGTAAGTCTGATTGAATACGTTGAATTCGTTGGAAATGACGAGGTTTTCAGTGTGAAGATGAAACGTGCTTAACAGCCACATCATCACAACCAATGGAAATCGGGTTCTTACAACTTTTCAACGGACAACAAAAAAGCCGTACCGGAATTTCACCAGTACGGCCTGCCTGTTATTTCTCATTGTTAAATCGCTCAGCGTGCTGATGAACTCAGTCAGGAATCTGCAACGGTGTGTAACACGATTGCACCTGTCGTTCAATCTCTGCAAGTTGTTTGGCTTGCTTGTCATGCTGGGCTTTCAACTCTTTCGCCAATGCGGCTTGTTTCAGTTGTTCCCGTAGCAGGTCTTGGTAACGAGTGTGTTCAGATTGCAACCATGCAACATACGACGCTTTTACGCTGGCATTGATAGCTTGAATATCCAGAGCTTGAACATCATCAGGTTTCTTGAGGAAACATGAGTAGTTCAATGGTTCCATTACCACACGCCAGTTTCTGACAACTGTATAACCTGCTTTCACTTTCTCTGCAACCAGTTCAAGGAAATCGTGGGATAGTGATGCTGTTACATGCTCTAGGCTATCAGTTGTGTTGTGATACCGATGCAAGTCAATAGCAAGGCGACGCTGATACTCTGATTCATCATAGCGTGGCGGCGTTCCTTGGATGGTGATTTTCTTTTCGGGCATTTTAGTTCTCCTTTTGTTTATGAATTAGGTTAATCATCTTGCTGATGATGGTTGCCCGGTATACTTCTTCATCAAAACCAGTCACAGCTTTAACAACTGGTTTTTCTTGTGCAACTTTAACCGGTTTGATGTTGCCGACATTGTTCTTCTTTCTTGCAACTGCACGTTCAATTCCACGCTGAAAAGCATTAGACATACCTACCGCCACGGATTACATAGTGATTGTTCAATGCTTCAATGATATCAGTGCATCTTTGAAATTCTGACTTGTTCCCAGTTGCCATTGCAGCTTGTTTCAACGAATTGAAATACTTGATTTGGGTGATTACGAATTTATTCATTGTTGGTTCCTTCTAAATATGTCAGTGACATGCTCGTTTTCGCAAATACAGACCACGGAATACGTGGCCTACAGCGGTACAAAAGTAGGGGGTCTGTAGGGTTGTATAGCCAAAAATAAAACCTCTCAAAACGCAAAATAGAGCGTTCTAGAGGCATATTAGATTGAGGGGGAATATGCCTTAAGTGCTTCCAGAAAGCTTGGACTAATCGACGCAAATTCACCTGCATCTACACAAGTGCCATCTTGATGCTTGGCTAGGGTCGCGTAGTATTTATCAAGTACAAAGTTACTTACCGGAATCAACTTATACTGGTTGCCCGGCTGTTCTGGCTTGTCAGCTTCAAATGAGTTAACAATCAAATTGGAAGCCTTGTGAACTAGAAGATAATTACCGATCATTGTGAGGACACTACTAGATTAGTCAGGTAATCGTTGATCCCTTGTTTAGCACTGAAGGCCTTGATTGCTAGATCAGTATAAATACTAACCGGCACCTTGAACTGCACAAGCACATGCTTGACTTTGTTTGATCGAAAGAGTCTACCGCGACAGCTGCTACTGCATGTGATTGCATCACGACGCAGGTTATTAATTGAGTTATTACAAATTTTACACAAGCGAATTTCTACCATTGTTACCTCCAATAGGTATGTGATTTGTTTTAGGACTGAACAGATGTTATTTGAAGCAAAAAGAAGCCCCATCACCTGATTAGATGATGAGAGCGAAAGGAGAGAATAAGTTGCCAGTTAACTTATAGAGGGTAGTTAACTGGCTGTGAATGAGTTACCCGAGAAGGAGGCAAGGGTAAGTCATTCACTGTAACAACGTCGAGGGTTTGACGTTGAAGGATTCGAGTCAATAAGAAAAGTTTCAATACCTACTTCCGTAAGTATGTTTACTTTATCTCTATTGACCTGCTCATTATATCTCAAATGAGAATGATTGTCAATACATGTTCGCAACTTTCCCGAACTTTTTATGTGAAATTGATGGGTCATTGAATACATAGCAGTGCGTCACGCATAGCCGCTATCGGTGTCCGACTTCCATAGATACCAAAGGTGACGGAACTGTCCTCATGCCCGACCATGCGCTTGATTAACGAGTCCTGTACTGCTGCCTCACGAAGGTCATCAATGAATGTGTGGCGGAAGCTGTGAAATGTCTTTCGGGTGTCACTTACACCCAGCTTTGTCTTGTACCTACCAAACCATTTCGATGGAGCGTGGCCTAGCTTGCCACGTACTGCTTCCAGATCAGGGAACAGTCGATCAGCCCCGGTTGCCTTGACTGACTCAACGTGCTGTAACAATCCCAGTTCGATCAGGGTAGGGTGGATGGGGAGAACACGCCGACTACCTGAATTCTTGAGATTCTGGCTTTCACTGCTGTCATCAATACGGAAACACTGGAAACCTTGTTGCTCAATGAAGTCATCTACACGCAACTGACATAGTTCTTCCAGTCGTGCGCCCGTGTATCGACCCAGCAGTGGTATCCAGAATCGCCACTGATGCTTGTGGGCTTCCTTTTGCAATGCTTCATAGTCCAACAGAGCGACTAGATCACGGCGATCAAATGACAGTCGTGCTTCCTTGGCCGATCCAGTCATTACTTTCATGCCCGCCAAGGGGTTTTCCGTGACGTACCTGTTCACCTTGCACCAGTTCATGAAAGCCGTGAGCTTGCGCAGACGGTTGTTTACCGTGACGGCGGTGATGGTCTTGTAAGTACTTCCCGACTCAACCACCTGCTTCAACGTCTTCCCCTTGAACTCTGGCCGTAAGCCGAAGTACTGGGGGCAGCGGCTAAGCCGTTCTTTTAGTATGCGAGCTTGATGAGCATCAAAGGCTACCGCAGGCATGTCGCCCATTAGCTCAAACAGGTCAGCTAGGGCACGCTCAACGTCTTCGGTGCTGCCTTGCCGCCATGTACCGCCTCGTTTGCCTTCTTCTATATACAACTTCGAAAGGGTGGCGAGGGTAGGTCCGTCGCTTTTCGTCTTCGCTATAGGTGCCGGAACCTTTCGTGGTGCAGTTGGTGCAGGAAGGGGGGCTGGCCGTGGTGCTGATTCACGCCACTGTACGCACAACGCCCGCAGCGTCTCAGGAGGTGTTAGTGGATGTTCGCTCAAATGGCTGTTCACCTGCTGAGCTAAGGAACTGGCAAGGAATAGTGCAGCTTGACGCTCTCGCACTTGCAGGCATACGCGCAGGGTGTGGCGGTTCGGGAACAGATGCTTCGGTAGTCGAAGGTTGAGGTAGTAAACAGACTGACGGCGGACGATGTAGGCCATGGGAGAGCACCAGAGTGGACCAATGAAGTGGACCAATTGAGTGGAACAGTTCTGGCCACACCTAATCCTTTGAGCGCCCAACTTGCCGATTGACAGGGGTAGAAATCTTGCTACCTCATCAGCCTGAAACCCTTACCCTATAAGGTCTGCATTGATTCCCGAGCATGCTTGCATGCGATCTGGTCAGGCCCGGAAGGGAGCAGCCATAGCGGGAACATCGAGTGCCGGGGTGTGGCTGGTGGGGCCGCCTCCATTTCAGGTCCTTGAATTCTCAAGGATTTCTCGCTTTACCCAACTTCGCTCTGGTTTGGCCGCCAGTCCTGCCGCGACCGCGCCGATGCAGCGGAGTAGGCGCTGTCGTCCTACCCGCATCGAAAGCCGCTATCAGCAGGCGTTCATTACTTCAAAGAAACCTGTCTGGTCTCAAGTTTGAGTTCCTTCAGGCGCTTCAGCAGCTTGTTGATATTTGTGCGTGCCGAACCTTCATTGGCCAGGCGCAGGCGCTTGATCGCGATAACGGAGTCGCCAACGCCAGCGGTAAAGGGCGTCCTGATGATCTCTCGGAAAATTACGGTGTTTGTAGCGGACTCGGTCAACGTATATTCAGCCTCGCAGGTAACTTCGAAGTCCAGGCCAAAAATGGGTTGGTCGACGCGTAGCAGGTTGGCGCGCAGGGTGTAGGCGGCAGGTGCTTCGCCAAGCAGGTCAGCACTGGCAAGTGATTGTTTGAGTGCAGCGCCAAAGTCCGGGCCGTCGATTTCCGAAGTCCAGAGCGGGTTGGTGGCGTCTCCGCCATTTACTTCGGTTACCTGAATATTGCGATGCAGGCGTTGATCGTAAAACTGCGCATCGGTCTGGTCGGATGCCACGGACATTCCGGAGATTTGAGCAGGCGAAGCGCACCCTGTGCAAAGGGCAATAAATACCGAGACCAGAAACACACGGAAGTAGGTCACTTTAATAATCCTTGAGTGAGATGCCGGTAGTGCAAGACGAAAGCCATACATCGTGTATGGCTTCAACTATTGAAAGGCCGAGCGTCGCGCTGTGCGGCAGATGCCTTTACAGGTTGTATTTCTCATCGATTCTGCGTTTGTCGAGCGTGTAGCGCTTGAGGTCGATCGAGTCGGATTCCAGCTTGGCATCGAGCTCGTCCATGTCGTGCTTTTTCAGCGTTGCAACATGGGCTTTGGTGGCTTGGTAGTTGATCATCTCTGCAGCGTCATGCCCACTCACCGGGTCCCACAGAATGGAAAGCGGCCAGAACAGCAGGTTCACCACGCCAAAGCCATATGCACGACCATAGAACGAGCCGCCACCTGGAAGCAGGCCAAGGCCGGCAGCAAGCCCTGGGCTTTTTTCTTCAACCGCGAGGTTTCTGGCGCGATAACTGGCAAGTTCCGACTCTTGGGCCGAATTGAGGCCGGTAGCACAACCAGTGGTCAGCGCTATCAGTGCGGCAGCGGTCAGATTTCGAATTGTGGACATGCAACATTTCCTGAGTGTGAGTACTGTTCTCGGCGCACGGCTGGGCGCGGAGGCGCGTAACTCTACACTGAGCAGTGGCGTTTTGATATCGTATTGCCATTACTCTATTCGGATGATGATGCATCCAGATGGTGGTTTTATCCTGGGCGCTTCAAGACAAACATTGAACTGCCCTGTTTTTTCCCATGCCCCGCCGCCGACAGCTTCATCAGCCGCTGGAATTTCGGGCATTCCAGGTGATCTTCCTCAGGGCACTGCGCCGCATGCCGCAAGCCCTTGCTCATCGCCTGCAAGCGCCTGATCCGTGCATCCAGTTCGTCGGCCTTGGCGATCAGCATCTGCCGGTCGACTTGCAGGTCCACCAGCATCGTCCCCACTTCATCCAGCGAAAACCCCGCAGCCTGGCCCAGGGCGATCAGCGCCAGCCGGTCTGCAACATCGGCTGCGAACTGCCGCCTCTGGCCAGGCCCGGCGAGTGACTTGAGCAGGCCTTTCTTCTCGTAGTAGCGCAGCGTCGAGGCGGGTACGCCTGTGCGTTTGGCGACGTCGGCAATGTCCATTTCGGGCCCTTGACTTGAAGTTGACTTCAACTTCTATGCTGCGCGGCATGGTGATGACCGTCAATCTTCGAGGGCTTGTTCAATGACGTTTACTGCGATGTTTTCCGCCGCCTTGCCGATTGGTATCGGTGCCACGATGGTGATGGACCTGTGGGGGCTGCTGCTGAGGCGGATGGGTGTCGCCACGCTGAACTTCGCCATGGTCGGGCGTTGGGCGGGGCATTTGCTGCACGGGCGTGTGCGGCACCTGGCGATTGCCAAGGCAGAACCGGTGCGGCACGAGCTGGCGTTGGGGTGGGGGATTCATTACGCCATCGGCGTGCTGTTCGCGATGCTGCTGGTCATGATCGTGGGGGAGGGCTGGTTGCTGGCACCTACATTGTTGCCTGCGCTGGTTGTTGGTGTGGTGACGGTCGTGGCGCCTTTGTGCTTCATGCAGCCGGCGATGGGTGCGGGGTTCTTTGCGTCGAGGACGCCGACGCCTGCGCGCAACTGCTTGAAGAGCCTGGCCACGCATTTTGTGTTTGGCGTGGGGATGTTCTTGAGTGCGGGTTTGCTGGCGAGCGCGCAATCAGCCTGCTGACACCACCAGGCTTGAGCCTGTAATAGAAACTGTGTCTGCACCGCACAATCCTGTGGGAGCGGGCATGCCCGCGAAGAATGCAGCTCGGTGGCTGGCACCGGCTATGCCGGTGTTCGCGGGCTCGCCCGCTCCCACAGCGACCACGCCGACTTTGAGATTTTGAGTCAGAGATTGCTGCCGATACTCCAGGGTTCGGGGGCGAGCCACAGACATAGGGGTTGGATAGCCCATCCCCCCATACCGCTGCACAATCCGCTCGATCTCCCCCGACTGCTTCATTCGCACCAGCGCCCGCAGCAGCTCTTGGGTCGGTATCGCCGGGTCATTGCGTACCATGCACCCCAGGTCCTGTTCTTCCAGTACTGCCAGCGCCTGCAATTGCTGTTCGGTGGGCAGGCCCTGGTTGAACCACTGCAACGACAGCTGGTTGCTTACCGCATGCCGATAGCGCCCGGCTTGCAGCTTCTGCAGCACCAGCAACTGGCTGCGGCTGTCCTCGCGGTGCAGGCGGCCCTGGTCGAGCAGCGGTTGCAAGGTCGAATAGGTGTAGCCAAGCACTGTGCCGATGGTCTGGGCAGGCAGTTGTTCCGGGGGCAGCGGAGTACTGTCGCCAGCGCGGCCTACCAGCAGGTCTCGCTGGTGCAGCAATGGAATGCTCCAGACAAAATCCCCTGGCCGGTCATTGAACCACTGGGTGCTGACATAGCAGCGCACATCGATATCACCGCTGTTCATCGCCTCCTGCAGGCGCAGGCGGGCCATGACGTGGTATTCAGGACGGATGCCCACTTCCTTGGCCAAGGCCTGCATCAGGTCGTACAGCATGCCTTCCACCGGCTGGTCGCCTTCGATGCGCACCAGCGGCATGCTCCAGCTCTCGGCGACAGAAAAACGCACCACGGGCTGTTCAGCCTGGTTGTAGGTGCTCCACAGCAGCAACAGGGCCAGCAGTCTTCGCAAAGGCAATCCTCCCTGGATGGCGCGCCAGTTTCAAAGCTTAGACGACTTGCGCAGGGTGCAATTTTGCCCCCGCTCCGCTAGCATTAGCGATCTTCCGCTCGATCAGGCTGCGATGGTTTTTCGATGAGTTATCAGGTTCTTGCACGTAAATGGCGTCCGCGCTCGTTCCGCGAAATGGTCGGCCAGACCCATGTGCTCAAGGCCTTGATCAATGCCTTGGACAACCAGCGCCTGCACCATGCCTATCTGTTCACTGGTACCCGGGGTGTGGGCAAGACCACCATTGCCCGTATCATCGCCAAGTGCCTGAACTGCGAAACCGGCATCACCTCCACGCCCTGCGGCACCTGCTCGGTGTGCCGGGAGATCGACGAAGGCCGTTTCGTCGACCTGATCGAGATCGACGCCGCCAGCCGCACCAAGGTCGAGGACACCCGCGAACTGCTCGATAACGTGCAGTACGCGCCGAGCCGTGGGCGCTTCAAGGTCTACCTGATCGACGAAGTGCACATGCTCTCGACTCACTCGTTCAACGCCTTGCTCAAGACGCTGGAAGAGCCACCGCCCTACGTCAAGTTCATCCTCGCCACCACTGACCCGCAGAAACTGCCGGCCACCATCCTGTCGCGCTGTCTGCAGTTCTCGCTGAAGAACATGAGCCCGGAGCGGGTGGTCGAGCACCTCAGCCATGTTCTGGCCGCCGAGAACGTGCCGTTCGAGCCGGATGCCCTGTGGCTGCTGGGGCGCGCGGCCGATGGTTCGATGCGCGACGCCATGAGCCTGACCGACCAGGCCATCGCCTTTGGCGAAGGCAAGGTACTGGCCGCCGATGTGCGGGCCATGCTCGGCAGCCTTGATCATGGCCAAGTCTACGGGGTGCTGCAGGCGCTGCTCGAAGGCGATGCCCGGGCCTTGCTCGAGGCCGTGCGCAACCTGGCCGAGCAGGGCCCGGACTGGGCTGGCGTGCTGGCCGAGATGCTCAATGTGCTGCACCGCGTGGCCATTGCCCAGGCGCTGCCGGAAGCGGTGGACAACGGCCAGGGCGACCGTGAGCGGGTGCTGGCACTGGCCTCGGCATTGCCAGCCGAGGACGTGCAGTTCTATTACCAGATGGGCCTGATCGGCCGCCGTGACCTGCCACTTGCGCCGGACCCGCGCGGCGGCTTCGAAATGGTCCTGCTGCGCATGCTGGCGTTCCGCCCCGCCGACACCGACGACGCGCCGAAGCCGGTACTAAAGCCAATGGGGATCAGCCAGGCCACAGCTGATCCTGCAACACCGGTGGCAGCGCCGGCGGTTGCCGTGGCGCCGCCGGCCGCTGCTGTCGTGGCGCCGGTTGCACCGGTTGCCGAGCAGCAAGTGCCGGCGCCCGCACCGGTCGAACCAGCGCCACAGCCGGTAGTCGAGCCTGTGGTGGCAGCTGAGCCTGCCCCGGTCAGTGAACCTGAGCCAGTACCAGAACCCGTGGCAGAGGTGGTTGACCTGCCATGGGAAGAGCCTGCGCCTACGCCCGCACCGGTAATGGCCGAGCCTGCGCCGGCTCCTGCACCGGCCGCTGCGCCCACGCCGGCACCTGCCGCCCCGGCGCACGACGACGAGCCACCCTTCGACCCGTCCGCCTATGCCGCCGTGGGTATGGACCGCGACGATGAACCGCCCTTGGACGAAGACTATTACGGCGGCGAAAGCGACCCGGTCGGCTTCAGCTACCTGGACGAACTGGCCGAACACGTCCAGGAAGAAGCACCCAAGCCGGCAGCCGTACCGCTGCCCGCAGCCAAGCCGGCCACCGGCCTGGCCCTGCAATGGCTGGAATTATTCCCACAGTTGCCTGTATCCGGGATGACAGGCAACATCGCGGCAAACTGTACGTTGATTGCCGTCGATGGCGACGACTGGTTGCTGCACCTGGACCCTGGCCAGGGTGCGCTGTTCAACGCCACCCAGCAACGGCGCCTTAACGAAGCGCTCAACCAGCACCTGGGGCGCACGCTGAACCTGCGCATCGAGCTGATCCTGCCCGAGCAGGAAACCCCGGCCCAGGCGGCGGCGCGCAAACGCGCCGAGCGCCAGCAGGACGCAGTCACCTCGATCGAGCAGGATCCGTTGATCCAGCAGATGATCAAGTTGTTCGGCGCCAAGGTGCGGCACGATACTATTGAGCCTGTAGAAGCCCTGGTTAATCAGGGCCAGTAACGGATAACCATGCGGCCGGCCCGGTGCCGGGCCGCATCACATGACCCAATCGAGGTATACCCCCATGATGAAAGGTGGCATGGCCGGCCTGATGAAGCAGGCCCAGCAGATGCAGGAAAAGATGCAGAAGATGCAGGAAGAGCTGGCCAACGCCGAAGTCACCGGCCAGTCCGGTGGTGGCCTGGTGAGCGTGGTGATGACCGGTCGTCACGACGTCAAGCGTGTCAGCATCGACCAGAGCCTGATGTCGACTGATGAAGACGACAAGGAAGTGCTGGAAGACCTGATCGCCGCGGCACTGAACGACGCGGTGCGCAAGGTCGAGCAGAACAGCCAGGACAAGATGGGCAGCATGACCGCCGGCATGCAGCTGCCGCCGGGCTTCAAGATGCCGTTCTAAGGGCATTTGCGTTACCGAAAACCGCCGCTGATACCAGCGGCGGTTTTTTTTACAGAGATTTCAACCCAGGCGCGGTCTGTTTTTTTGTGGGAGCGGCCTTGTGTCGCGAAAGGGCTGCGCAGCAGCCCCGGCAATTCACGCTGCGAAGCTGAAATCGCGGGGCCGCTTCGCGCCCCTTTCGCGACACAAGGCCGCTCCCACAGAAAACAGACCGCGCAGGTCGCATGGCTGATTTGACGCCACTGCCCCCGCTGGGTATAAACCGCCTCTTATTGATTTGTCAGGCCTTTCCCATGAGCTTCAGCCCTCTCATCCGCCAACTGATCGATGCCCTGCGTATTCTCCCGGGTGTCGGCCAGAAAACCGCCCAGCGCATGGCCCTGCAATTGCTCGAACGTGACCGCAGCGGTGGCCTGCGCCTGGCCCAGGCCTTGACCCAGGCCATGGAAGGGGTTGGGCATTGCCGTCAGTGCCGTACCCTGACCGAGCAGGAGCTGTGCCCGCAATGCGCCGACACGCGCCGTGACGATACCCAGTTGTGTGTGGTCGAAGGGCCGACCGATGTGTATGCAGTGGAGCAGACCGGCTACCGTGGTCGCTACTTCGTGCTCAAGGGCCACTTGTCACCGCTGGACGGGCTGGGGCCCGAGGCGATCGGGATTCCGCAGCTGATGGCGCGGATCGAGGAGCAGGGCACCTTCACCGAGGTGATCCTGGCGACCAACCCGACGGTGGAAGGGGAGGCGACGGCGCATTACATTGCCCAGTTGCTGAGCGAGAAGGGCCTGGTGGCGTCGCGGATTGCCCATGGCGTGCCGCTGGGCGGCGAGCTGGAGCTGGTGGATGGTGGGACCTTGGCCCATGCGTTTGCGGGGCGTCGGCCGATTTCGCTCTGATCCAGAATTGTTGGGGCCGCTTTGCAGCCCATCGCGGCACAAGGCCGCTCCTACAGGCACCGCGCAATATCCGGGTATTCGCGGTCCCTGTAGGAGCGGCCTTGTGTCGCGATGGGCTGCAAAGCAGCCCCAAAACCCAACTCAGTACTCGCTAAGAGAAAACTCGGTCAGGCAGAAAGTCGGTACCCCGGCCGCCTGCAGCCGGCGCGACCCGTCCAGCTCCGGCAGATCGATGATCGCCGCCGCCTCGAACACCTGCGCACCGGTCCGGCGCACCAGGTTGGCCGCTGCCAGCAGCGTACCGCCCGTAGCAATCAGGTCATCGAAGATCAACACCGAATCCCCTTCGCACAGGCTGTCGGCATGCACTTCCAGGAAGGCTTCGCCGTACTCGGTCTGGTATCCCTCGCTCAGCACATCAGCCGGCAGCTTGCCCTGCTTGCGGAACAGGATCAGCGGCTTGTTCAGTTGGTGTGCGATGATCGAGCCGATCAGGAAGCCCCGGGCATCCATGGCACCGATGTGGCTGAACTCGGCTTCGACGTAGCGCTCGATGAACTGGTCGGCTACATAGCGCAGCCCGCGCGGCGACTGGAACAGCGGGGTGATATCGCGGAAGATCACGCCCGGTTTGGGGAAGTCCACTACCGGGCGGATCAGGGCTTTGAGGTCGAAGGCGTCGCTGTGCATTGTTGCGGGTATCCTGGGAAAACGAATGCCCAAGTATACCCGCTAAACGCCGGCCTCAGGCCTCCATTGCTCCGCCGGCCAGCGCGCACAGCTGGATCGGGTCGAGAATGTGCACTTCCTTGCCTTCGGCGCGGATCAGGCCATTCTGCTGGAAGCGGGTGAACACCCGTGACACGGTTTCCACCGCCAGGCCCAGGTAGTTGCCGATTTCGTTGCGCGACATGCTCAGGCGGAACTGGTTGGCCGAATAGCCGCGGGCGCGGAAGCGTGCCGACAGGTTGACCAGGAAGGTGGCAATGCGCTCGTCGGCGGTCTTTTTCGACAGCAGCAGCATCATCTGCTGGTCGTCGCGGATTTCCCGGCTCATTACCCGCATCAGTTGGCGGCGTAGCTGCGGTAGCTGCACCGACAGCTCGTCGAGGCGTTCGAACGGGATTTCGCACACCGAGGTAGTTTCCTGGGCCTGGGCCGACACCGGGTAGGCTTCGGTATCCATGCCCGACAGGCCGACCAGCTCGCTGGGCAGGTGGAAGCCGGTGATCTGCTCTTCGCCGCTGTCGCTGAGGCTGAAGGTTTTCAGCGCGCCGGAACGTACCGCGTAGACCGAGCCGAAATTGTCGCCCTGGCGGAACAGGAACTCGCCTTTTTTCAACGGCCGCCCACGTTTGACGATTTCATCCAGTGCATCCATGTCTTCCAGGTTGAGCGACAGAGGCAGGCACAGGGGGGCCAGGCTGCAGTCCTTGCAATGGGCCTGGTTGTGTGGGCGCAGTTTGACTGGCTCGGACATTTTCATTCGATCCTTGTGGGAAAGCACACATAAGACGTAAGGGTAACTCACGGCATAGGTTGTAGGCCAGCGTGCGCTGTTGTGGTGCGAGCTGGCCCGGCCCCGGCGGGTGTGCGCCGGGGCCTTCGCTGTGCCCATGGTGTGCCTGGCAAGGAACTTTGTCCATGCGGTTGAACGACTCGGTTCAGATCACCCGCGAGAAGCGCTGGCGGTTGTGCATCGCCAGGTAAGCGTCGAACACCATGCATACCGAGCGCGCCAGCAGGCGGCCGGCCGGCAGGATGCGGATGCCTTTGTCATCCAGGCGGATCAGGCCGTCGCGCTGCAAGGTCAGCAGTTCTGGCCAGAGGTCGTTGAAGTAGCCGCGAAAATCAATGGTGAATGCCTGTTCGATCGGCTCGAAATCGAGCTCGAAATGGCAGATCAGTTGCTGGATCACTGCACGGCGGATACGGTCGTCGTGGTTGCACAGCAGGCCGCGCTGGGTGGCCAACTGGGCGTTGGACAGGCTGTCCTGGTAGGTGTTGAGGTCGCTGCTGTTCTGGCAGTACAGGTCGCCGATCTGGCTGATGGCCGACACGCCCAGGCCGATCAGGTCGCAGTGCCCATGGGTGGTGTAGCCCTGGAAGTTGCGCTGCAGGGTGCCTTCTTCCTGGGCGATGGCCAGCTCGTCGTCGGGCAGGGCGAAGTGGTCCATGCCGATGTAGCGGTAGCCGGCTGCGGTCAGCTGGTCGATGGTGGCGTGCAGCATCTCCAGCTTGGCGGCCGCGCTGGGCAGGTCATTGCTGTCGATGCGCCGTTGCGGCATGAAGCGCTCGGGCAGGTGGGCGTAGTTGAACACCGACAGGCGGTCGGGTTGCAGGCGGATCACTTCTTCGACAGTGCGGGCAAAGCCTTCCGGGGTTTGCTTGGGCAGGCCGTAGATCAGGTCGAGGTTGATCGAGCGGAACTGCAGGGTGCGCGCGGCTTCGATCAGGGT
This sequence comes from Pseudomonas sp. S1(2024), assembly GCF_046557535.1. Taxonomy (NCBI): domain Bacteria; kingdom Pseudomonadati; phylum Pseudomonadota; class Gammaproteobacteria; order Pseudomonadales; family Pseudomonadaceae; genus Pseudomonas; species Pseudomonas sp. S1(2024). Next base: position 49,351 of record NZ_JBKGFP010000093.1, on the reverse strand, counting down.
GCGGGTCTGCTCCAGGCTCTGCAGGCGGTTGACCGCGCGCTGCACGGCTGGGTCGAGGTCCTGCACGCCCAGGCTGACGCGGTTGAAGCCCAGTTCGCGGAGCAGGCCCATGGTCGACCAGTCGGCTTCGCGCGGGTCGATCTCGATGCCGTAGTCACCGGAGTCGTCGTCCAGCAGGTGGAAGTGCTGGCGCAGGGTGGCCATCAGCTGGCGCAGTTCCACATGGCTGAGGAAGGTTGGCGTGCCGCCGCCGAAGTGCAACTGCTCGACACGCTGCTTGGGATCGAGGTGGCAGGCGATCAGCTGGATTTCCTGCTCCAGGCGCTGCAGGTAGGGCGCAGCGCGGGCGCGGTCCTTGGTGATGACCTTGTTGCAGGCGCAGTAGTAGCAGATGTTGGCGCAGAACGGCACGTGCACGTACAGCGACAGCGGGCGCACGGCCCGACGGCTCTCGCGCAGGGCGTGGAGCAGGTCGAACGAGCCCACTTCGCTATGCAGTTGCACGGCGGTTGGGTAGGAGGTGTAGCGTGGCCCGGCCAGGTCGTAGCGGCGGATCAGGTCGGTATCCCAACGTAGGTCGTCGAGCATGAGGGTGGTCCCCGGAAAGAGCAGCAGTGCCCCGGAGTCTATGGCTGTCTGCAGGAACCGGTGTTGATTTGTATCAAGGGGAAACGGCGGTGCAAGCGGGGGCCGCCGTGCGGCCCAATCGCCGGCAAGCCAGCTCCCACAGGGGCCGTGCAAACCTCAAGCCTTGTGCAGTACCTGTGGGAGCTGGCTTGCCGGCGATTGGGCTGCACAGCAGCCCCCTCAATGCCCCATCAACCAATGCTGATGCGGCCCGGGCAGGGTCCATACCCCAAACAGCATCACCAGCACCCCGCCAGCCACCCGCACACTGCGCCGTTTCAACAACCGGTTTACGCGTTCAGCCGCCAGCCCCGTGGCCAGTAGCACCGGCCAGGTCCCCACGCCGAACGCCAGCATCAGCGCCGCGCTGTACCCGGCATTGCCCTGACTGGCCGCCCACAGCAGGGTGCTGTATACCAGGCCGCATGGTAGCCACCCCCATAGCGCCCCCAGCAACAACGCCCGAGGCACGCTGGACACCGGCAGCAAGCGCGACGCCGCTGGCTGAATATGCCGCCACAGTCCCCGGCCCAGCGCCTCGATGTGGGTCAGCCCGCTCCACCAGCCTGCCAGGTACAGCCCCATGGCGATCAACAGCAGCGCCGCCACCACCCGCAGTGCCAGCGCCGCCGGGCTGCTGGCCACGGCCCAGCCGGCCAGGCCCAGCAGCAGGCCGGCACAGGCATAACTGAGAATGCGGCCAAGGTTGTACGCGAGCAGCAGGCGCATGCGCCGACCACGTTGTTCAGGCGGGATGGCAAGGGTCAGCGCGCCCATCAGGCCGCCGCACATGCCCAGGCAGTGGCCGCCGCCGAGCAAACCGAGGATCAACGCCGAGCCCAGCAGGGGCAGCAGGTCAGGCACGGGGCGGGTTTTCCTTGTCGGTGTCGGCCTTGCTGTCGTCAGGTTTCACCGCCGCCTGATGGCGCGGGTCCTGGTCGTCGAACAGGATGCTGTGGGCAGGGCTTTCCAGGTCGTCGTACTGGCCGCTGTCCACCGCCCAGAAGAAGATGTACACGGCCACGCCGACCAGCAGCAGGGCCGCGGGGATCATGACATAGAGGGCGGGCATGGCGACTTCCTCCCAGGCAGGGGCGCTTCGGTCGATGGCAAACCCGATGCCGGGGGCAGGCGGGTCAGGCGCAGGGCATTGAGCACCACGATCAGCGAACTGACCGACATGCCGATGGCTGCCCATACCGGGGTGATCCAGCCGAGCGCGGCGAACGGCAACATCAGGCCATTATACAGGGTCGCCCACAGCAGGTTCTCGAGGATGTTGCGGCGGGTGCGGCGGGCCAGCTCGAAGGCCTGTACCAGCGCCTGCAGGCGGTTGGACAGCAGCACGGCGTCGGCGCTGGTCTTGGCCAGGTCGGTGGCGCTGCCCATGGCGATGCTGATGTCCGCGGCGGCCAGTACCGGCACGTCGTTGACCCCGTCACCCAGCATCAGCACCTTGCGCCCGGCCGCCTGCAGCGCCTTCAGCCGGTCCAGTTTGTCGTCCGGGCGCAGGCCGCCGATGGCCTGGTCGATGCCCAGCTGCGCGGCCACTTCGGCAACCATCGGCGAGCTGTCGCCCGACAGCAGCAGCGTGCGCCAGCCACGGGCCTTGCAGGCCGCCAGCAGGGCAGGGGCATCGTCGCGCAGGCGGTCGTCCAGGCCGAACCAGGCCAGCGGGCCCTGGCGGTCGCCCAGCAGCAGCCACTGGCCGCGCGGCTCTGGCACGCCAGGGATTTCCGCGCCGCTCAAGGCGCAGACGAAGGTGGCCTGGCCAATGCGCAGGCGCTGGCCTTCGACCAACCCTTCCAGGCCCAGGCCCGGCACGGTCTGCACGTCGTCAGCAGGCGTGGCGGTGCGGCCGAATGCACGGGCGATGGGGTGTTCGGAGCGGTTCTCCAGCGCTGCGGCCAGGGCCAGGCAGCGGTCGGCGGGCAGGCTGCCGAGCGGTCGAATGCTGCGCAAGGTCAGGCGGCCTTCGGTCAGTGTGCCGGTCTTGTCGAAAATCACCGTGTCGATCTGGTTCAGGCCTTCCAGCACATGGCCACGGGTCACCAGCAGGCCGAGCTTGTGCAACGTGCCAGTGGCTGCGGTAAGCGCCGTTGGCGTGGCCAGGGAGAGCGCGCAAGGGCAGGTCGCTACCAGCATGGCCAGCACGATCCAGAACGCCCGCGTCGGGTCCAGGTGCCACCACCACAGGCCGATGGCCGCGGCGGCCAGCAGCGAGAACAGCAGGAACCACTGCGAGGCCCGGTCGGCGATTTCGGCCAGGCGGGGTTTTTCGGTCTGGGCGCGTTCCAGCAGGCGGACGATGGCCGACAACCGCGAGTCGTGGCCGAGGGCTTCGACTTCCACGTTCAGGGTGCTTTCGACGTTCAGGGTACCGCCGGTGACCCGCTCGCCGACCCGCCGTGGTTGCGGCAGGTATTCACCGGTCAGCAACGATTCATCGACGCTGGAGCGGCCTTCGACGATGCGCCCGTCGGCGGGGATTACCGCGCCTGGCAGCACCTGCACCGTGTCACCGCGCTGCAGTTCGCTGAGCAGGATACGTTCGCTGCGGCCGACGGCGTCCAGGCGCAGGCACGAGGCCGGCAGCAGGTTGACCAGCTGCGCAGTGGCCGCGGCGGTGCGTTCGCGGGCGCGGCGCTCCAGGTAGCGGCCAGTTAGCAGGAACAGCGCGAACATGCCCACGGTGTCGAAATACAGCTCGCCGCTGCCGGTGATGGCGGTCCAGATGCCGGCGCCAAAGGCCAGGCCAATGGCCAGCGACACCGAAACGTCCATGGTCAAGTGGCGGGTACGCAGGTCGCGTGCCGCGCCCTTGAAGAACGGTGCGCAGCTGTAGAACACGATGGGGATGGTGAGAAACAGCGCCACCCAGCGCAGAATGGTGTGCAGTTCGGGCGACAGGTCGATGTTGAATTCCGGCCAGGTGGCCATGGTTGCCATCATCGCCTGGAACCACAGCAGCCCGGCCACGCCCAGGCGGCGCAGGGCGCTGCGGTTCTCGCGGGCCAGTTGCTCGGCGGCCTGGTCGGGCTGATAGGGGTGGGCGGCGTAGCCGATCTGGCGCAGCTCGGCGAGCAGGCGCGAGAGCGGCTGTTGCTTGTCATCCCAGTTCAGCAGCAGGCGGTGGTTGGACAGGTTCAGGCGCGCCTCGGCGACGCCGGGCAGGTTGCGCAGGTGCTTTTCGATCAGCCAGCCGCAGGCGGCGCAGCTGATGCCTTCGACCAGCAGGGTGGTCTCGGCCAGGTCGCCAGCATGGCGAACGAAGGTTTGCTGAACGTCGCTGCGGTCGTAGAGGGCCAGTTCGTCCTGTAGCTGCCTGGGCAGGGCCTCGGGGTTGGCGCTGTTGTCGCTGCGGTGCTGGTAGTAGTGTTCCAGGCCACCGGCGACGATCGACTCGGCCACTGCCTGGCAGCCGGGGCAGCAGAACTGCCGGGACTCACCGAGGACCACGGCGTTGAAGCGGCTGCCGGCGGGGACGGGCATTGCGCAGTGGTAGCAGGGGGTGGGCTGGGTCATCACATCATTGCCTTAAACAAATCGGCTGGGTTGGGCACGGCACCTGTGGGAGCGGGTTTACCCGCGAATGCGTCAGATCAGGCAATGATGTTTTCAGGTTTGACGCATTCGCGGGTAAACCCGCTCCTGCAAGGAGCGGCGGAGGTGCGATTATTGGTGCTCGGCACCTTGCAGTGCTTCATCACCCAGCTGCAAGGTCAAACCATGCTCGACCTTTTCCTCCTCGAACAAGCGCCAAACCTGGCCACCTTCGCTACCCAGCAGCTCAACGAAGCGCCGCCCGTCAACCTTGTCCTCCAGCTGCCCCACATAGCGCCCAGCCTCGACCCGGCTCAACAGCACCTTGCGGTCTTTCTCCGGCTGGGTTGGCGAGATCAGGTTCAGCTCCAGGCTCTGCGGGTCGCTGTTGCCGGTCAGGCGCACGTCCACTTCGCCGGTCAGCTCGTCCAGGTGCACGCCGGCCTTCAGGCCCAGCGTCTGCGCCAGCAGTTCTCGGTCCAGCGAGCGGTTGATGCCCTTGCCAGCCTCGTAGTAGTTGTCGTTCACCAGGTTGTCCGGGTTGTGCACGGCGATGCTGACCATGGTCAGGCTCAGGCACACCGAGGTGGCGAGAATGCCGATGATGATCCAGGGCCAGAGGTGCTTGTACCAGGGGCTGGCGGCGGTGGCAGGCATTGTGGGTTATCTCTCTTAGCGGATCTGTGGGCCGATGAAGCGGCTCTTGGCTTCAACCTGGGCGTCGCTGTCATCGGCGCTCTTGAGGATGAAGGTAATTTCGTTGGTGGTCGATGGCAGTTTCTCGGGCGCGATCGACAGCTGTACCGGCAGGCTGACGATATCACCAGCGTCCACGCGGATCTCGCGCTGGCCTTCAAGCTTCAGGCCCGGCAGGCCGGTGGCGTCCAGCACGTAGACGTGGTCACGCTGGTCCTTGTTCATCACCTTCAGGCTATACACGTTCTCGATCCGGCCCTGGGCGTTCTCGCGGTACAGCACGCGGTCCTTGCTGACGTCGAAACCGACCAGCGAACGGGTGGCGAAGGCGGTGGCCAGGCCGACCATCATCACCAGCAGTACCACGGCATACCCGATCAGGCGCGGGCGCAGCATGTGGGTCTTCTGCCCGGACAGGTTGTGCTCGGTGGTGTAGCTGATCAGCCCCCTTGGGTAATTCATCTTGTCCATGATGTTGTCACAGGCATCGATGCATGCGGCGCAGCCGATGCACTCGATCTGCAGGCCGTCACGGATATCGATGCCGGTGGGGCAGACCTGCACGCACATGGTGCAGTCGATACAGTCGCCCAGGCCCGCGGCCTTGTAGTCCAGGTCCTTTTTGCGCGGGCCGCGGGTTTCGCCACGACGCGGGTCGTAGGAAACAATCAGCGTGTCTTTGTCGAACATCACGCTCTGGAAGCGCGCGTAGGGGCACATGTACACGCACACCTGCTCGCGCAGCCAGCCGGCGTTGCCGTAGGTGGCGAGGGTGAAGAAGCCGACCCAGAAGTAGGCCCAGCCGTCGGCCTGGCCGGTAAAGAATTCGATGGCCAGTTCACGGATCGGCGAGAAATAGCCGACGAAGGTCATGCCGGTGACGAAACCGATCAGCAGCCACAGGCTGTGCTTGGCGAACTTGCGCAGGAACTTGTTGCCGCTCATGGGGGCTTTGTCGAGCTTCATGCGCTGGTTGCGGTCGCCCTCGGTGACCTTCTCGCACCACATGAAAATCCATGTCCACACGCTTTGCGGGCAGGTGTAGCCGCACCACACCCGGCCGGCGAACACGGTGATGAAGAACAGGCCGAAGGCGGCAACGATGAGGATGCCCGAGAGCAATATGAAGTCTTGCGGCCAGATGGTGGCGCCGAAGATGTAGAACTTGCGTTCGGGCAGGTTCCACCACACGGCCTGGTGGCCGCCCCAGTTCAACCACACCGTGCCGAAGTACAGCAGGAACAGCACAGCCCCGCCGACCATGCGCAGGCGTCGGAACAGGCCGGTGAAAGCGCGGGTGTAGATCTTTTCCCGGGAGGCGTAGAGGTCGACGGAATCCTTCCCTTTGTTGGCAGGCGGGGTGACGTCATGTACCGGAATTTGCTTGCTCATCATCAAGTCCCACGGCAGTGGAGAAGTGCCGCAGCCAGTGCATGCCGGCCGCAGTCTCGCGCAATCTGCTAGCGCTCTGCGGCCCATGATACGCCGCTGATGGCAGTATGGGGCTGCACTGCGACCTTTAGTCGCGTTGGGTTCGTGGTATGAATCGTGTTATGGCAGGTGTCAAGTGATCCAGGTCATCAGCCTGCAAGAAATGCTGTGTCTTTGCCGGCCTCTTCGCGGGCTTGCCCGCTCCCACAGGGATAACACCAACCTCAAGACTGGTGGCGAACCTGTGGGAGCGGGCAAGCCCGCGAAGAGGCCGGGCCTGCCTTACTCGGCCTTGGCCGGTTCGGCCTGCTGCGACAGGCTGTACACATAAGCCGCCAGCAAGTGCACCTTGTCATTCCCTTGCAGCTGCTCCTGGGCCGGCATCTGCCCCTGGCGACCGTAGCGGATGGTCTGTTGCAACTGGGCAAAGCTCGAGCCGTAGATGAACGCCTGCGGATGGGTCAGGTTCGGCGCGCCCATGGCTGGCGTGCCCTTGCCCTCGGGGCCGTGGCAGGCCACGCAGTTGGCGGCGAAGATCTTCTGACCGTTTTCGGCATCGGCTTTCACGCCCTCTGGCAGCGTGCGGCCATCGAGCTTGCTGACCACGAACGCAGCCACGTCGGCCACGCCCTGCTCGCCGATCACTTCGGCCCAGGCCGGCATCACGCCGTGGCGGCCGCCCATGATGGTTGCCTTGATGGTGTCCGGCTCGCCGCCCCAGCGCCAGTCGTTGTCGGTAAGATTGGGGAAACCATAGGCACCCTTGGCGTCGGAGCCGTGGCATACCGAGCAGTTGGAGGCGAACAGCCGCGCGCCCATCTTCAGGGCCTGCGGGTCCTTGGCCACCTCGGTGATGGGCATGGCGGCGAACTTGGCGAAGATCGGCCCGAAGCGGGCGTCGGCCTTGGCCATTTCCTTTTCCCACTCGTGCACGCCGGTCCAGCCCGGCTGGCCGTTGGAAAACTCGGTCTGCTTGTCGTTATCCAGGTATGAGTAGCCTGGCAGGACGCCTTTCCAGTTGCCCAGGCCCGGGTACAGCACCAGGTAGCCGAGGGCGAAGATGATGGTGCCGACGAACAGCCAGAACCACCATTTCGGCAGTGGGTTGTCGTACTCCTCGATGCCATCGAAGGCATGCCCGACGGTTTCGTCGGTGACCTCTTCGCGCTGGCCCTTGCGGGTCGACAGCAGCAGCCAGGTCAACGAGAAGATGGTGCCCAGGGTCAGGACGGTAACGTACAGACTCCAGAAGGTTGTCATTGTTTTTTGCTCCCAGAAGCTTTTGCGTGCTCTTGCTCGACGTGGCGGCAGGCCTCGGGGTCATCCGCGAAGGGCAGTTGGGTCGCTTCGTCGAAGTCCTTCTTGCGCCGTGGGTTGAACACCCACAGCGCCAGGCCCACGAATGCCACCATCACCACGACGGTGCCCAGGCCGCGAATCATCCCGATATCCATCAGCGTCACCGTTTGCTCTTGATGATGGTGCCAAGACCCTGCAGGTACGCGACGATGGCGTCCATTTCGGTCTTGCCCTTGACCGCGTCGCGGGCCCCGGCGATGTCGGCGTCGGTGTATGGCACGCCGAGGGTGCGCAGCACTTCCATCTTCTTCGCGGTGTCCTTGCCGTCGAGCTTGTGCTCGACCAGCCACGGGTACGACGGCATCTTCGATTCCGGTACCACGTTGCGCGGGTTGTACAGGTGCGCACGGTGCCAGTCATCGGAGTAGCGGCCACCGACCCGCGCCAGGTCCGGCCCGGTACGCTTGGAGCCCCACAGGAACGGGTGGTCCCACACGCTCTCGCCGGCCACCGAGTAATGGCCGTAGCGCTCGGTTTCGGCACGGAACGGGCGGATCATCTGCGAGTGGCAACCCACGCAGCCTTCGCGGATGTAGATATCGCGGCCTTCAAGCTCCAGCGCGGTGCGCGGCTTCATGCCTTCCACGGGTTTGTTGGTGACGTCCTGGAAAAACAGCGGGACGATCTGGGTCAGGCCACCGACGCTCACGGCGATGACCATGAAGAAGGCCAGCAGGCCTATGTTCTTCTCGACGGCTTCATGCTTCATCAGTGCGCTCCCACGACGACGATCTTGGCGGCTTCCTCAGCCTGTGCCGGGTTGGCGGCACGTACGGTACGGAACACGTTGTAGGCCATCAGCAGCATGCCGGTGGCGAAGAACGCACCGCCCAGGGCGCGGACGATATAGCCAGGGTGGCTGGCCTGCAGGGCTTCGACGAAGGAGTAGGTGAGGGTGCCGTCATCGTTGATGGCGCGCCACATCAGGCCCTGGGTGATGCCGTTTACCCACATCGAGGCGATGTACAGCACGGTACCGATGGTGGCCAGCCAGAAGTGCGCGTTGATCAGGCCGACGCTGTGCATCTGCTCGCGGCCATACAGGCGCGGGATCATGTGGTACACGGCGCCGATCGAGATCATCGCTACCCAGCCGAGGGCGCCGGCGTGAACGTGGCCGATGGTCCAGTCGGTGTAGTGCGACAGCGAGTTCACGGTCTTGATGGCCATCATCGGGCCTTCGAAGGTGGACATGCCGTAGAACGCCAGCGACACCACCAGGAAGCGCAGGATCGGGTCGGTGCGCAGTTTGTGCCAGGCACCGGACAGGGTCATCATGCCGTTGATCATGCCGCCCCAGCTTGGCGCCAGCAGGATGATCGACATGACCATGCCCAGCGACTGTGCCCAGTCTGGCAGGGCGGTGTAGTGCAGGTGGTGCGGGCCAGCCCAGATGTACAGGGTGATCAGTGCCCAGAAGTGCACGATAGACAGGCGATACGAGTAGATCGGGCGTTCGGCCTGCTTGGGTACGAAGTAGTACATCATCCCCAGGAAGCCGGTGGTGAGGAAGAAGCCCACGGCGTTGTGGCCGTACCACCACTGGATCATCGCGTCGGTGGCGCCGGAGTAGGCCGAGTACGACTTGAACAGGCTTACCGGCAGCGAGATGTGGTTGACGATGTGCAGCATCGCGGTAACCACGATGAAGGCGCCGTAGAACCAGTTGCCGACATAGATGTGCTTGGTCTTGCGCTTGACGATGGTGCCGAAGAACACCAACCCGTAGGTGACCCAGACGATGGCCAGCAGGATCGCCAGCGGCCACTCGAGCTCGGCGTACTCCTTGGTGGTGGTGTAGCCCATCGGCAGGGTGATCAGCGCCCCGACGATCACCGCCTGCCAACCCCAGAAGGTGAAGGCGGCCATGCTGTCGGAGATCAGCCGGGTCTGGCAGGTGCGCTGCACCACGTAGTAGCTGGTGCCGAACAGCGCACAGCCCCCGAAGGCGAAGATCACCAGGTTGGTATGCAGCGGGCGCAGGCGGCCGAAGCTGGTCCAGGGCAGGTCCAGGTTCAGTTGCGGCCATACCAGCTGCGAGGCGATGAAGACGCCGAGGCCCATGCCAAGGATCCCCCAGACCACCGTCATGATGGCGAACTGGCGGACGACCTTATAGTTATAAGCAGTCGGACTGATTGCTGTGCTCATTGCTAAGGTTCCACGGTTTTGATGTTCTTGTTGGTCGAAAAATCGGCGCCAGTATTGATAACCACCGGGGTTACCGCAACGCAACTTTGGTACGCCGACCCGTGCCCGAGCCCGTTCACTGATGTCCCGCAGCGATCGGGTCTGGACGATTGTACACAAATAAATATTTGTAATGTGTACCGTTTTTCGCCTTTTTCTGATCGATCGGTCAAGCTTTTTATCGGGACGGCGACAGGCTACGCGCCGCGTCTGCTTCGCTCCTTTCGGAGCGAGGCCCACTGAGGCAACAAGCTTAGTTGTGTTCGGAGGGGGTGCAAGGAGGGGTAGAGCGAGGAGAGGGGCTGCTTTGCAGCCCTTCGCGGGCTTGCCCGCTCCCACAGGTTCACCACAATGCTTGAAATCTGTGGTTAACCTGTGGGAACGGGCGAGCCCGCGAATGGGTGTTACTTGGCAGTCAGGTCTGGCGAAGCTTGATCCTGCGACAGGCTATACACATACGCCGCCAGCAGGTGCACCTTGTCGTTGCCCTGGATCTCCGCCTGCGCCGGCATCTGACCCTGGCGACCATAGCGAATGGTCTGCTGCAGCTGGGCAAAGCTCGAACCGTAGATGAACGCCTGCGGGTGAGTCAGGTCTGGTGCGCCCATGGCCGGGGTGCCTTTGCCTTCAGGTCCGTGGCAGGCCACGCAGTTGCCGGCAAAGATCTCCTTGCCCTTGGCGGCGTCAGCCTTGACCCCTTCCGGCAGGCTGCGGCCATCGAGGTTGGTGAGCACGAACGCGGCCACATCCGCCACGCCCTGCTCGCCGATCACTTCGGCCCAGGCCGGCATCACGCCGTGACGGCCGTTCATGATCGACGCCTTGATGGTTTCCGCTTCGCCGCCCCAGCGCCAGTCCTTGTCGGTTAGGTTGGGGAAACCATAGGCACCCTTGGCATCCGAGCCATGGCAAACCGAGCAGTTGGAGGCGAACAGGCGGCTGCCCATCTTCAGTGCCTGCGGGTCCTTGGCCACTTCTTCCACGGGCATGGCGGCGTACTTGGCAAAGATCGGGCCGAATCTTGCGTCAGCCTTCTCCATCTCCTTCTGCCATTCGTTGGCGCCAGTCCAGCCATTTTCATAGCCCGGCAGGATGCCCTTCCAGTTGCCCAGGCCCGGGTAGAGGATCAGGTAGCCGACCGAGAACACCAGGGTGCCGACGAACAGCCAGAACCACCACTTGGGCAGCGGGTTGTCGTATTCCTCGATGCCGTCGAAGCTGTGGCCCATGGTCTGGTCGGTGGTGTTGTTGCTCTGGCCCTTGCGGGTGGCGAGCAGCAGCCAGGTCAGGCCAATCAGGCTACCGATGGTCAGTACGCAGATGTACGTACTCCAGAAGGTGGTCATTGCCCGTTACTCCTTTTTGCAGCAGGTTCCTGTCCGGCAGAGGGCAGGCGGTCGTCGACGAAGGGCAGCAGGCGCGCTTCGGCGAAATCACGGTCGCGGCGGCGGTTGAATACCCACAGGGTGAGGCCGATGAAGGCGATCATCACCACCAGTGTGCCCAGGCCGCGGATCATGCCGATGTCCATTCCCATCGCATTCACCTCTTGTTCTTGATCGCGGTGCCGAGCACCTGCAGGTAGGCGACCAGGGCATCCATTTCGGTCTTGCCCTTGACCGCATCGCGAGCCCCGGCGATGTCATCGTCGGTGTACGGCACGCCCAGGGTGCGCAGGGTGCGCATCTTGGTGTCGGTATGGCTGTTGTCGACCTGCTGGGCGACCAGCCATGGGTACGACGGCATCTTCGACTCCGGTACCACGTTGCGCGGGTTGTACAGGTGCGCACGGTGCCAGTCGTCCGAGTAGCGGCCACCGACCCGGGCCAGGTCCGGCCCGGTGCGCTTGGAGCCCCACAGGAACGGATGGTCCCACACGCTTTCACCAGCCACCGAGTAGTGGCCATAGCGCTCGGTTTCGGCGCGGAACGGGCGGATCATCTGCGAATGGCAGCCCACGCAGCCTTCGCGGATGTAGATATCGCGGCCTTCCAGCTGCAGCGCGGTGTAGGGCTTCATGCCTTCCACCGGCTTGTTGGTGACGTCCTGGAAGAACAACGGGACGATCTGGGTCAGGCCGCCGATGCTGACGGCGAACACCATCAGCAGGGCCAGCAGGCCGACGTTTTTCTCGATGACTTCATGTTTCATCAGGCAGGTCTCCTCAAGCCAGCTGGGCGTTCGCAGGGGCGACATCGAGCGCCGGCGAACGCACGGTGCGCCAGGTGTTCCAGGCCATCAGGAACATGCCGCTGAGGAAGATCGCACCGCCGACGAAGCGCACGATGAAGCCTGGGTGGCTGGCCACCAGGGTTTCCACGAACGAGTAGGTGAGCGTGCCGTCGCTGTTGACCGCGCGCCACATCAGGCCCTGGGCGATGCCGTTGACCCACATCGAGGCGATGTACAGCACGGTGCCGATGGTGGCCAGCCAGAAGTGCGCGTTGATCAGGCCGATGCTGTACATGCGCTCCTTGCCGAACACTTTCGGGATGGTGTGGTACAGCGCGCCGATCGAGATCATCGCCACCCAGCCGAGGGCGCCGGCGTGCACGTGGCCGATGGTCCAGTCGGTGTAGTGGGACAGGGCGTTGACCGTCTTGATGGCCATCATCGGGCCTTCGAAGGTGGACATGCCGTAGAACGCCAGCGACACCACCAGGAAACGCAGGATCGGGTCGCTGCGCAGTTTGTGCCAGGCGCCGGACAGGGTCATCATGCCGTTGATCATGCCGCCCCAGCTTGGTGCCAGCAGGATCAGCGACATCACCATGCCCAGCGACTGCGCCCAGTCGGGCAGGGCGGTGTAGTGCAGGTGGTGCGGGCCGGCCCAGATGTACAGGGTGATCAGCGCCCAGAAGTGCACGATCGACAGGCGATAGGAATACACCGGGCGTTCGGCCTGCTTGGGCACGTAGTAGTACATCATCCCCAGGAAGCCTGCGGTCAGGAAGAAGCCCACGGCGTTGTGGCCATACCACCACTGCACCATGGCATCGGTGGCACCGGCATAGACCGAGTAGGACTTGGTCAGGCTGACCGGCAGTTCCAGGTTGTTGACGACGTGCAGCATCGCCACGGTGAGGATGAAGCCGCCGAAGAACCAGTTACCGACGTAGATGTGCTTGGTGTTGCGCTTCATCAGCGTGCCGAAGAACACGATGGCGTAGCTCACCCAGACGATGGTGATCAGGATGTCGATCGGCCATTCCAGTTCGGCGTATTCCTTGGAGCTGGTGTAGCCCAGCGGCAGGCTGATGGCCGCCAGCAGGATCACCAGTTGCCAGCCCCAGAAGGTGAACGCGGCCAGGCCCGGTGCGAACAGGGTGGTCTGGCAGGTACGTTGCACCGAATAATAGGAGGTGGCGAACAGCGCACAGCCGCCGAAGGCGAAGATCACCGCATTGGTATGCAGGGGGCGCAGGCGGCCGAAGCTGGTCCAGGGGAGGTCGAAGTTGAGGGAGGGCCAGGCGAGCTGGGCGGCGATGAAGACGCCGAGCCCCATCCCGACGATTCCCCACACCACCGTCATGATGGCGAATTGGCGGACCACCTTGTAGTTATAGGCGGTACTGCTGGTTGTGTTCATGTATGGGTTCCCATCCACGGTTATTTGGCAGGCTTTACAGCGAGGCAAGCATGATTAATGGGCAAAGTGCCGGTATTGACGGGGATCAATGGGCGAAGGTCGGAAATGTCCCAGGCTTGCGCTGCGATCCCCCGCATGTTCGGGGCAAGGACGGCTACAAGGGCTGCCTGATCCTGGCCCATGGCGCAGGTGCGCCGATGGACAGCGGGTTCATGGACGAAATGGCGCAAAGGCTTGCGGCGCTTGGGGTAGCGGTAGTGCGCTTCGAGTTCCCGTACATGGCCGAGCGCAGGGTTGCCGGCGGCAAGCGGCCGCCGAACCCGCAGAAGGTGTTGCTGGAATGCTGGCGCGAGGTGTACCGGCAGGTGCGACCTTTGGTCGCGGGCAAATTGGCGGTGGGTGGCAAATCCATGGGCGGGCGCATGGCCAGCTTGCTGGCCGATGAACTGGAAGCGGATGCACTGGTGTGCCTGGGCTATCCGTTCTATGCGGTGGGCAAACCGGAAAAGCCACGGGTCGAGCACCTGGCCGAATTGAAGACGCCGACGTTGATCGTGCAGGGCGAGCGGGATGCACTGGGTAACCGCGAGGCGGTGGCAGGGTATGCGTTATCGCCGGCGATCGAGGTGAGCTGGCTGGTGGCGGGGGACCATGACCTGAAGCCGCTGAAGGCCTCGGGGTTCAGCCATGAGCAGCACTTGCAGGCGGCGGCTGAGAAGGTTGCGGCATTCCTGTCGCAATAGTGCTGGATTCTTCGCGGGCTTGCCCGCTCCCACAGGTACCGCACAGGCCCGCAAGCTTGTAGTGAACCTGTAGGAGCGGGCATGCCCGCGAAGAGGCCGGACCAGGCTGACGCTTAGTCGCGGTACTCGCACAGGTAGGCGGTATCCACCTTCACCTGCAGCTGGAACTTGCTGTCAGCCGGCACGTTGAACTTGTCGCCCGCCTTGAAGGTTTCCCAGTTGTCGCTACCTGGCAGCTTCACGGTCAGCGCACCCGAAACCACGTGCATGATCTCGCGCTTGGCAGTGCCGAACTCGTATTCGCCCGGGGCCATCACACCGACAGTGGCCGGGCCTTCTTCGCCCGCGAATGCGATCGACTTGACGGTGCCGTTGAAGTACTCGTTGACCTGGAACATGGGCGACTCCTGAAAAGGGGGGATGAAAAAGGGCTGGCCAGTATGCCCAAGCCCACCGGCTCCGTCATCTGCTTTCAGGTAGTGTCTGCCGGCAGGCTCAACGGCAGCAGCCGCGCGGTATTGCGCGCATCTTCCAGGGCCCGGTGCTGCTGCCCGCAAAAGTGCATGCCGGCCAGCTGCAGTGCACCGTTCAGCCCAGCGGGGCGCTGCAGGTGGCGGGCCTTGGCGAAGCGTTGCTTGAGGTTGATGTGCGGCAGGGTCCGCAGCAGGCTGTCCAGCCCATGCTGCTGCCACTCCTGGTGCAACTGCTGGCGGTCGTAGTCGCCCCAGCTGACCCAGGCCTGAAGCTGCCCGCGGTGGTGCCCGAGCCAGCGCTCGAAGCTTGCCCATACCTCGCGGAACGACGCGGCACTGTCCACGCTGGCCTGGCTGATGTGGGTCAGCTCACGGCAGAACGGGGTCAGCTGCGGCCGCCGCCGAGGCTTCACGAAGCGCTGGAAGTGGTCGACCTCGCGGCCATCGCGGGTAACCAGGCTTGCGCCGATTTCAATGACTTCCATCTCTGTGACCGGCCACCCACCATCGTCGGTGGTGGCTTCCAGGTCGATCACCAACCAGTGGCCCATACCAGGCTCCCTTGCAGATCCTGCTAGAGCGTAGCGAAACTCCGGGCATCCGGCATCCCCTGGCAGTTTGCCCGCAGCTTTGGCGCAAAGGGCCACTAACCGGCAGTTGTGTCCGGCCCGGAAAACGCCTAGCTTAGGCGGACCCCGGCATGAACCGTGATGAGTGTCCGTCTTGACTCCAGCGACCGGCCTGAAGGCCCTGTCTTCCCTGATGCTGCTGGCCGTGTTCTGGCTGGCGGTGCCGGCATGGGCGGCAAGTACCGTTGAAGTGAAGATTGGCGCGGCGCATTTTCCGCCCTACACCGTGCGCCCGGAGCAGGGTGCCGACACCGGTCTTCTGCCGCAGTTGGTCGACGCGCTCAACCGCGCGCAGCAGCACTACCGCTTCGTTCTGGTACCCACGTCCATTCAGCGGCGTTTCGGCGACTTCCAGCAAGGCCGTACCGACATGGCCATTTTCGAGAACCCGCAATGGGGCTGGCAGCAGATTCCCCACAAGACCGTGGACATGGGCCTGGAAGACGCCGAGGTGTTCGTCGCTCGCCAAGCCAATGGCGGTGACCCGCATTACTTCGACGACTTGAACGGCAAGCGCCTGGCGTTGTTCAATGGCTATCACTATGCGTTCGCCGGCTTCAACTCCGACCCCGAATACCTGCGCACCGCCTACAACGCGACCCTGACCTACTCCCACGACAGCAACCTGCTGATGGTGCAGGCAGGCCGCGCCGACATCGCCCTGGTCACGCGTTCCTATCTCAGCGATTTCCTGGAGCGCAACCCGGCCAGCCGGGAGCAGTTGGTGTCCTCGCAGCGCATTGACCAGGTCTACCACCACTACGCCTTGCTGCGCCCGGGGGCGCCGATCGGCGAGCAGTCGTTCGCGGCGCTGCTGCGGGCGCTGCGCGACAGTGGCGAGCTGGCGCGCATCTTCGAGCCCTACCGCATCACGGTGTCGGCCCCACACGACTAAATTCCCGTGGTGCGGCAACGTTCTCAGCAGTGAGCCTTTTCTTCATTGCCGTGAGTCAAGCCCATGCCGTTCGATGCCGCTTCGCAGCCCCTGTCAGCGCCACGCTGGCGCAGCCTCAGTGCCGAGGAGGGCGACAGCTGGCTGAGCCTGTCCCTCGAAGGCCGCCCGCTGATCCAGTTGCGCCTGGAGGTGGGCGCTACCCTGCATGTTCACCTGGAGCGGCTGTGCCCCGAGCGCCCCTATCAGGCCTTGTGGGCCGCCTGTTATTGGCTGCTGGCCCGCGACACCGCCTGCCAGCGCCTGGCCTGGTACCTGCCCGAGGCGTTGCCCCAGGCATTGAACAGTGGCTTGCTGCTGGCCGGCGAGCAGCCTGGCCAATACCTGTGCGAGCGGGCGCTGTTCTGGCAGCTGCCACAGCCGTGGCTGGGCGAGTCGGCCAGCGTGGCCTACCCACAGCAGATGCAGATCAGCAACGGCAAGCGCCACCCACGCCGCGCGCCCAAGCCTCGTGGCGAGGTGTACCGGCGCTTCGATACGCGCCTGGGCAGTTGGGTATCGCTGCGTACCTTGGAGATCGAGCATGACCTGGAGCGCTTCAACCGCTGGCAGAACAACCCGCGGGTGGAGGCGTTCTGGCAGGAGGGTGGCACCCTTGCGCAGCATCGCGAATACCTGGGCAAGCTCGAGGCCGACCCGCATGCCCTGACGCTGATCGGTTGCTTCGATGACCAGCCGTTTGCCTACTTCGAGGCGTACTGGGCCAAGGAAGACCGCATTGCGCCGTTCTACCCGGCCGATGACTACGACCGTGGCATCCACATGCTGGTGGGGGAGGAGAGCCACCGCGGGCCGCACAAGGTGGCCAGCTGGCTATCGGCGCTGGTGCACTACCTGTTCCTGGATGACCCACGCACCCAGCGGGTGGTGGCCGAGCCGCGTGCCGACAACGGCAAGATGATCGGCTACATGCACGACCAGTGCTTCCATTGCGACAAGGAGTTCGACTTCCCGCACAAGCGTGCGGCGTTGATGATTCTGGGGCGGGAACGGTTTTTCGATCGTTGCAAACTGGCTTGATATCGGGGTGGCTTCTTCGCGGGCAAGCCCGCTCCTACAGGATCTCCACTGGCTGTCAGCACTGTGGGTATCTGTGGGAGCGGGCGTGCCCGCGAAGTAGCAGACTCTGCCTGATCAGGCCTGCCGACTGGCCGTCTTGCGGCAATGCACCAGCGCATCGCGGATCATGAAGTTGACCAGCGTCGGCGACACTCCCAGCTCCTTGGCAATGTCCTTCTGCGGCACGCCATGCAGGCGGTACATCTCGAAGGCATAGCGGGTGCGCTGGGGCAGTTCGTTCAGCGCCTCGGCAATGTCATCCAGCGCGGCAAGGTTGATGTGGGTGGCTTCGGGGGAGGCGTTTTGCACGACCACGTTCAGGCCTTCCTCCTCGCTGCCGGAGTATTTCAGCTCCATGGCCTGCTTGCGGTAGTGGTCGATGGCCAGGTTGCGCACGATCTGGAACAGGTAGCTCAGCTGCGCCTTGAACGACGATGTGATCTGCGGGGCGGCGCTGAGCCGGAAAAAGGCGTCCTGCACCACATCTTCGGCGCGCGATCGGCAGCCGGTGATGCGGGCAGCGATCTTGACCAGAATGCTGCGGTTGTCGACGAAGGCCTGCAGTAATGGTGAATCGCACTTACTTGTGGATAGTTGTTCCGCCATGGAAATCACCTTGTCACAGAGGGGAAAGGACGCACCCAAATTTGGGAAGCTTCCTACGACGGGCGACAAGCTATTCAGAATGATAATGATTGTCAAATGCGAAATGTAATTGGTTTCATGTGGTTTCAGTTCTAAAGCGCAGAGATGGCTGGGTGCATGTCAGGCGCAACATTTCTCAAGGCAAACACTTGGCAACCCTCACGTGCCCCCAAAGCCTCACCACCGCTAATTTCTCCCCCCGCCCATCCGTCCCCCTGTGTACACCTCAGGCCGCCACATGCCGCTACGCCCACGTTCGCGCAGCAGCCGGCCCGACCCAACCAGACACTGGCAGGAACACCCCATGACGGACGCCTTCGAACTCCCGCTCTCGCTGGTCCAGGCCCTGGCGCAGCGCGCCGTGCAGACCCCGGACAAAGTCGCCTTGCGCTTTCTGGCCGACGCTCCCGGCGAGCAGGCCGTGCTCAGCTACCGGGACCTCGACCAGCGCGCACGCACCATCGCTGCTGCCTTGCAAAGCCGGGCCGGTTTCGGCGACCGCGCAGTGCTGTTGTTCCCCAGCGGGCCAGACTATGTGGCGGCGTTCTTCGGCTGCCTGTATGCCGGCGTTATTGCGGTGCCGGCCTACCCGCCGGAGTCCGCGCGCCAGCACCACCAGCAGCGCTTGCTGTCGATCATCGACGACGCCGAGCCGCGCCTGCTGCTGACCGTCGCGGCCCTGCGCGACAGCCTGCAGGGCCTGGAGGCCCTGACAGCGGCCAACGCCCCCGAGCTGCTGGCGGTGGATGGCCTGGACCCGGCACTGGCTGCAAACTGGCGCGAACCCGCGCTCAAGGGTGATGACATCGCCTTCCTGCAATACACCTCCGGCTCCACAGCACTGCCCAAGGGCGTGCAGGTCAGCCATGGCAACCTGGTGGCCAACGAACAACTGATCCGCCAAGGCTTTGGCATCGACCTCAACCCAGACGATGTGATCGTCAGCTGGCTGCCGCTGTACCACGACATGGGCCTGATCGGCGGCCTGCTGCAGCCGATTTTCAGCGGCGTGCCCTGTGTGCTGATGTCGCCGGGCTACTTCCTGGCCCGGCCGCTGCGCTGGTTGCAGGCCATCAGCGAATACGGCGGCACCATCAGCGGCGGCCCCGACTTTGCTTACCGGTTGTGCAGCGAGCGGGTCAGCGAGGCATCCCTGGCCGGGCTCGACCTAAGCCGCTGGCGGGTGGCCTATTCCGGCTCCGAGCCGATCCGCCAGGACAGCCTGGCGGCCTTTGCCGACAAGTTCCAGGCCTGCGGCTTCGACCCGCAGAGCTTCTTCGCCAGCTACGGCCTGGCCGAGGCGACCCTGTTCGTCAGCGGTAGTCGCCGTGGCCAGGGCATCGCCGCGCTGGAGCTGGACGCCGAAGCCTTCGCCGCCAACCGTGCGGAGCCTGGCAAGGGCAGTGTGCTGATGAGCTGTGGCTACCCGCAGCCCGGGCATGCCGTGCGCATTGTCGAACCACAACGCCTGCAGGTGCTGGGCGACAACCAGGTGGGCGAGATCTGGGCCGCCGGCCCGAGCATCGCCCTGGGCTACTGGCGCAACCCCGAGGCCAGCGCCCGCACCTTCGTCGAGATGGGCGGCCAGACCTGGCTGCGTACCGGCGACCTGGGCTTCATGCGCGAAGGCGAAGTGTTCGTCACCGGTCGCCTGAAGGACATGCTCATCGTGCGCGGGCAGAACCTGTACCCGCAGGACCTGGAAAAGACCCTCGAGCGCGAAGTGGAGGTGCTGCGCAAAGGCCGGGTGGCAGTGTTCGCCGTCGAGCAGCAAGGCGAGGAGGGCATTGGCGTGGCGGTGGAAATCAGCCGCAACGTGCAGAAGGCGATCAAGCCCCAGGCGCTGATCAAGACCCTGCGCCAGGTGATCGCCGACGCCTGCCGCCAGGCACCGGCCGTGGTCCTGCTGCTGAACCCGGGTGCGCTGCCCAAGACCTCCAGCGGCAAGCTGCAGCGTTCGGCCTGCCGCCTGCGCATGGACGATGGCAGCCTGGACTGCTACGCCCGCTTCCCTGAGGTGAACGAGCCCGTTGCTTCAGTGGGCGCAGGCGATGAACTGCAGGCGCGCATCGCCGATGTGTGGCGCGACATTCTCAAGGTCGAGGCGGTGGCGGCAGACGACCACTTCCTGCTGCTGGGCGGCAACTCCATCGCCGCCACCCATGCCACCGCACGCCTGGCCGATGAACTGGCCATCGACCTGGGCCTGCGCACCCTGTTCGAGGCGCCGATACTGGCTGACTACGCCAAGGCCGTGGCCGCGATCATCGCCGAAGGCGGTTGCCGGGTCGGCGCCATCGCCACCCTGGAACGCAACCAGGCGCTGCCCCAGTCGCTGGCGCAAAACCGCCTGTGGTTGCTATGGCAGTTGGACCCGCAATCGGCAGCCTACAACATCCCAGCCGGCCTGCAGTTGCGTGGTGAGCTGGACGAAAACGCCCTGGAAGCAGCCTTCCAGGCGCTGGTGGCGCGCCATGAATCGCTGCGTACCCTGTTTGCCGAAGAGAACGGCCAGGCCCTGCAGCGCGTCCTGGCGCAGCAGCCGTTCGACCTTCGCCGCCTGGACCTCGAAGGCCAGGCCGCCGAACAGGTCGCCGCCCAACGTGAAACCGAAGCTCGCCAGCCGTTCGACCTGACCCGGGGGCCGTTGCTGCGGGTGACCCTGGCGCGCCTGGACGATGAACACCATCAACTGTGGGTGACCCTGCACCATATCGTCGCCGACGGCTGGTCGCTGAACATCCTGCTCGACGAATTCGCCAAACTGTACGCCGCCCACTGCCAGGGCCTTGAGGCCAACCTGGCACCGCTGACCCTGGGTTATGCCGACTACGGCACCTGGCAGCGACAGTGGCTGGCCGCAGGCGAAGCCGAGCGTCAGCTGCAGTACTGGCAGGCGCGTCTGGGGGATGATCTGCCGGTGCTCGACCTGTGCACCGACCACCCGCGCACCAGCCAGCGCGGCCACCGCGCCGCCCGCTTCAACCTCAAGGTACCGGCCAGGCTCACCGAAGCGCTCAAGGGCCTGGCCCGCGAACAGCAGGCCAGCCTGTTCATGGTACTGCTGGCCGGCTGGCAGGCGCTGTTGCACCGCTACAGTGGCCAGGCCGATATCCGTGTCGGCGTGCCCAACGCCAACCGCCCGCGCCTGGAAACCCAAGGCATGGTCGGCTTCTTCATCAACACCCAGGTGCTGCGTGCGCAACTCGATGGCCGCCTGCCGTTCGACCAGTTGTTGGCCCAGGTGCGCCAGGCCACCCTGGATGCCCAGGCCAACCAGGACCTGCCGTTCGAGCAATTGCTCGAAGCCTTGCCCGAGGCTCGCGAGCAAGGCCTGTTCCAGGTCATGTTCAACCACCAGCAACGTGACCTGTCTGCGCTGCGCCGCCTGCCGGGCCTGCTGGCCGAAGAGCTGCCGTGGCACAGTCGCGAAGCCAAGTTCGACTTGCAGCTGCACAGTGAAGAAGACCACCAGGGCCGCCTAAGCCTGGCCTTCGACTATGCCGCCGAATTGTTCGATGCCAGTACCGTCAAGCGCCTGGCCCAGCACCTGTTGGCCCTGCTCGAGCAGGTGTGTGCCGGGCCGCAGCGGGCGCTGGGCGAGGTGCAACTGCTCGACGAGCCTGGCCGCGCGCAACTGCTGAGCTGGGGCGAGGCACCCGCTGCGCCGCCGCAGCGCCTGCTGGTCGAGCAGCTCAATGAACAGGCACGCCTGACCCCGCAGCGCACCGCCCTGGTGTGGGACGGTGGCAGCCTGGATTACGCCGAGTTGCACCAGCAAGCCAACCGTCTGGCCCACTACCTGCGTGACAAAGGCGTGGGCCCAGACACTTGCGTGGCCATCGCCATCGAGCGTTCGCCGCAGCTGCTGGTGGGCCTGCTGGCCATTCTCAAGGCCGGTGGTGCCTATGTGCCGCTGGACGTCGATTACCCGGCCGAGCGCCTGGCCTACATGCTCGCCGACTGCAACGCTGGCCTGTTGCTGAGCCACAGCAGCCTGCTGGGCAAGCTGCCACAGGTTGATGGCGTCAGCGCCATCGCCCTCGACCAGCTGCACCTGGACAGCTGGCCAAGCCATGCCCCCGGGTTGCATCTGCATGGCGACAACCTGGCCTATGTGATCTACACCTCCGGCTCCACCGGCCAGCCCAAGGGCGTGGGCAATACCCACGCGGCACTGGCCGAGCGCCTGCAATGGATGCAGGCCAGCTATGTGCTGGACGACAGCGACGTGCTGATGCAGAAGGCGCCGATCAGCTTCGACGTTTCGGTGTGGGAATGCTTCTGGCCACTGGTGACCGGTTGCAAGCTGGTGCTCGCCGGCCCTGGCGACCACCGCGACCCGCAGCGCATCGCCGCGTTGGTGCAGGCCCATGGCGTGACCACGCTGCACTTCGTGCCGCCGCTGTTGCAGGTGTTCGTCCAGGAGCCGCAGGCGGGTGCCTGCGGCAGCCTGCGCCGGCTGTTCTCCGGTGGCGAAGCGCTGTCCGCGGCACTGCGTGACCGCGTGCTGCAGGTGCTGCCACAGGTGCAGTTGCACAACCGCTATGGCCCGACCGAAACCGCCATCAACGTCACCCACTGGCACTGCCAGGCCACCGATGGCGAACGCTCGCCGATCGGCCGCCCGCTGGGCAATGTGCTGTGCCGTGTGCTGGACGACGAGCTGGAACTGACCGCCCCCGGTGTGCCGGGCGAGCTGTACCTCGGCGGTGCAGGCCTGGCCCGTGGCTACCTGGGCCGCCCGGGCCTCACCGCCGAGCGCTTCGTGCCCCAGGCTGACGGCAATGGCGAGCGCCTGTACCGCAGTGGCGACCGCGCCCGCTGGCAGGTGCAGACCGAGGCGCTGGAATACCTTGGCCGCCTAGACCAGCAGGTCAAGGTGCGTGGCTTCCGTGTCGAACCCGAGGAAGTCCAGGCCTGCCTGCTGGCGCAAGCGGGGGTCGAACAGGCGCTGGTGCTGATTCACAAGGATGCCATAGGCGCGCAACTGGTCGGCTACTACAGTGGCAGCGCCCAGCCTGATGCATTGCTGACGGTGCTGGCTGAACAACTACCGGCCTACATGGTGCCGGCACAACTCATCCCGCTGGCGCAGATGCCACTGGGCCCCAGCGGCAAGGTCGACCGCAAGGCATTGCCCGCCCCGGTGTGGCAGCAGCGGCAACACGTCGAGCCGCAAACCGAGTTGCAGCAGCAGGTCGCCGCCATCTGGCGCGAGGTGCTGAACCTGCCGCGCATCGGCTTGCAGGATGACTTCTTCGCCCTCGGCGGCCATTCGCTGCTGGCCACTCAAATTGTCTCGCGCACGCGTCAGGCTTGCGATGTCGAGCTGCCGCTCAAGGCCCTGTTCGACGCCAGCGAGCTGGGCGCCTTCTGTGCCGAGATCACGCGTATTCGTGCTGCCGGTGAGCGCAACCTGCAAGGCACAATCACCCGCGTCGACCGCCGCCAGGCGGTGCCGCTGTCGTACTCGCAGCAGCGCATGTGGTTCCTCTGGCAAATGGAGCCGGGCAGCCCGGCGTACAACGTCGGCGGCATGGCGCGCTTGCGCGGCACCCTGCATGTGGATGCCTTCGAACGTGCGCTGCAGGCGCTGGTGGTGCGCCACGAAACCCTGCGCACCACCTTCCCCAGCATCGATGGCGTGCCGTATCAGTGCGTGGCCGAAGACAGCAGCCTGCACCTCGACTGGCAAGACTTCAGCGCCTTGCCCGCCGATCTCCGCCAACAACGCCTGCAACAACTGGCCGACGACCAGGCGCACCAGCAGTTCGACCTGGAGCGCGGCCCGCTGCTGCGTGCCTGCCTGGTCAAAGCCGAAGAGCGCGAGCATTTCTTCGTGCTGACCCTGCACCATATCGTCACCGAGGGCTGGGCCATGGACATCTTCGCCCGCGAACTGGGCGAGCTGTACGAGGCCTTCGTCGATGACCGCGAATCGCCGCTGGCGCCGCTGCCGGTGCAGTATCTGGACTACAGCGTGTGGCAACGGCAATGGCTGGAAAGCGGCGAGGGCGCCCGCCAGCTGGCCTACTGGCAGGCCCGCCTGGGCGATGAGCACCCGGTGCTGGCGTTGCCTGCCGACCGCCCGCGCCCGGCAGTGCAGAGCCACCGTGGCGAGCTGTACCGCTTCGAGCTCGACCCGGCGCTGGTTGCCCGTGTGCATGCCTTCAACAGCCAGCGTGGCCTGACCCTGTTCATGACCATGACTGCCACCCTGGCCGCCTTGCTGCACCGCTACAGCGGCCAGCGTGACCTGCGCATTGGCGCGCCGGTGGCCAACCGCATCCGCCCGGAAAGCGAAGGGCTGATTGGCGCGTTCCTCAACACCCAGGTGCTGCGTTGCGAGCTGGACGGCCAGATGAGCGCCGCACAGTTGCTGGAGCAGGTACGCCAGGTTGCCATCGAAGGCCAGTCGCACCAGGACCTGCCGTTCGACCAGCTGGTGGAAGCCCTGCAGCCACCGCGCAGCAGCGCCTACAACCCGCTGTTCCAGGTGATGTGCAACGTTCAGCGCTGGGCCTTCCAGCAAAGCCGCCAGCTTGCCGGCATGCAGGTGGATTACCTGGTCAACGACGCCAGCGCCACCAAGTTCGACCTGTACCTGGAGGTGACCGACCTCGACGGCCGCCTGGGTTGCTGCCTGACCTACAGCCGTGACCTGTTCGACGAACCACGCATCGCGCGCATGGCTGAGCATTGGCAGCAATTGCTGGTGGGCCTGCTCGACAACCCGCAACAGCGCCTGTGCGAGCTGCCGATGCTGAGCAGCGCCGAGCAGCAGTTGCTGGCTGGCCAGTTGCAGGGCGAGCAGGGTCTCGCTCTCGACCAGACCGTGCACGGCCTGTTCGCCGCCCAGGCTGCGCGTACGCCACACGCTGGCGCGTTGACGTTTGCCGGCCGGCACATGACCTATGCCGAACTCGACCAGCAGGCCAACCGCCTGGCCCGCGCCCTGCGCGAGCGTGGCGTCGGCCCGCAGGTGCGCGTGGGCCTGGCACTGGAGCGTTCGCTGGAAATGGTCGTCGGCCTGCTGGCCATCCTCAAGGCCGGTGGCGCCTACGTGCCGCTCGACCCCGAATACCCGCTCGACCGCCTGCGCTACATGATCGAAGACAGCCGCATCGGCCTGCTGCTAAGCCAGCGCACGCTGCTGCAAACCCTGGGGCAGCTGCCCGAAGGCGTGGTGCGCTGGAGCCTGGAAGACGACAGCGCCAGCCTGTCGGCCTACAGCGATGCGCCGCTGGACAACCTCAACCTGCCGCAGCACCAGGCCTACCTGATCTACACCTCCGGTTCCACCGGCAAGCCCAAGGGCGTGGTAGTCAGCCACGGCGAGTTCGCCATGCATTGCCAGGCGGTGATCGACGCGTTCGGTATGCGCGGCGATGACTGCGAGCTGCACTTCTATTCGATCAATTTCGACGCCGCCAGCGAACGCCTGTGGGTGCCGCTGCTGTGTGGCGCCCGCGTGGTACTGCGTGCCCAGGGGCAGTGGGGCGCCGAAGACATCTGCCAGCTGGTGCGCGAGCAGCAGGTGAGCATCCTCGGCTTCACGCCAAGCTACGGCAGCCAGTTGGCGCAGTACCTGGCCGGGCAGGGCGAGCAGTTGCCAGTGCGCCTGGTCATTACCGGTGGTGAAGCGCTGACCGGCGAACACCTGCAGCGCATCCGCCAGGCCTTCGCGCCGCAGCAGTTCTTCAACGCCTACGGGCCGACCGAAACCGTAGTCATGCCGCTGGCCTGCCTGGCACCACAGACACTGCCGGCGGAGCTGGGCAGCGTACCGATCGGTCGCGTCATCGGTAGCCGCACGGCCTACATCCTCGATGAAGACCTTGCCCTATTGCCGCAAGGCGGTATTGGCGAGCTGTATGTCGGCGGTGCCGGCCTGGCCCAGGGTTACCACGACCGCCCGGGCCTAAGCGCCGAGCGCTTCGTCGCCGACCCGTTCGGCAGCGAAGGCGGGCGCCTGTATCGCACCGGTGACCTGGTGCGCCTGGGCAGCGATGGCCTGGTCGAGTACGTCGGCCGCGCCGACCAGCAGGTGAAGATTCGCGGTTTCCGTATCGAGCTGGGCGAAATCGAAAGCCGCCTGCAGGCGCATGCCGATGTCGACGAGGCTGTAGTTCTGGCCCTCGACCTGCCGGGCGGCAAGCAACTGGTGGGTTACCTGGTGTGCGGGCAGGCTGCTGCCGACAGCGAGGCCCAGGGCCTGCTGCGCGACGCGGTGAAAGCCGATGCCCGCCAGCACCTGCCGGACTACATGGTGCCGGCGCACCTGGTGCTGCTCGACAGCCTGCCACTGATGGGCAACGGCAAGCTCGACCGCCGTGCGCTGCCGCTGCCGGACCTGGAACAGGCACGCCAGCAGTACCAGGCGCCTGGCAACGAGGTGGAAGCGCAACTGGCGCAGATCTGGCGCGATGTGCTCAACGTTGCCCGGGTCGGCGTGCAAGACAACTTCTTCGAGCTGGGCGGCGACTCGATCCTGTCGATCCAGGTGGTCAGCCGGGCTCGTCAGGCCGGCTTGCAGTTCACCCCGCGCGACCTGTTCCAGCATCAGACCATCCAGACCCTGGCCGCCGTCGTTCAGCGCAGCGAAGCCGCCAGCAGCATCGAACAGGGCCAGCGCCAGGGCCAGGCCGGCCTCACGCCGATCCAGCACTGGTTCTTCGACAGTGAAGTGCCACAGCCGCAGCACTGGAACCAGGCTGTTCTGCTGGAGGCGCGCAAGCCGCTGGATGAGGGGGTACTGGAGCGAGCCTTGGCCGGCCTGGTGCAGCACCACGACAGCCTGCGCCTGCGCTTCGGCCAGGCCCAGGGCCGCTGGCAGGCCGAATATGCTTTGCCTGCCACCGGGCAATTACTGTGGACAGCCACGGTCGCCGACTTCGCCGATTGCCAACCGCTGTACACCGACCTGCAACGCAGCCTCGACCTGGAACAGGGCCCTCTGTTGCGCGCCTTGCTGGTTAATGACGGGCAGGGCGGCCAGCGCCTGTTGCTGGCAATCCATCACCTGGTGGTCGATGGCGTGTCGTGGCGCGTGCTGCTGGAAGACCTGCAGGCGCTGTACCGTGGCCAGCCGCTGCCGGCCAAGACCCACGCCATGGGCGACTGGGCCGCACGCCTGGCCAGCTATGCCGGCAGCGATTCGCTGCGCGACGAGCTGGGCTGGTGGCAAGGCCAGTTGGGCGGAGTGCGCCGCGAACTGCCATGTGATCACCCGCAGGGCGGCAACCTGCACCGCCACGCCCGTACCCTGGCCATCGGCCTGGATGTGGCCCAGACCCGGCAGTTGCTGCAGCAGGCCCCGGCGGCCTATCACACCCAGGTCAACGACCTGCTGCTGACCGCGCTGGCGCGTGCCCTGTGCCGCTGGAGCGGCGATGAAGAAGTGCTGGTACAGCTTGAAGGCCATGGCCGTGACGGGCTGTTCGAAGACTTGGACCTGACCCGCAGCGTTGGCTGGTTCACCAACGCCTACCCGCTGAGCCTGCGCCCGCTGCCAGGCGAGGACGATGCGGCGCGGGCAGGCTCGATCAAGCGCATCAAGGAGCAGCTGCGCCAGGTGCCGCACAAAGGGCTGGGTTACGGCGTGCTGCGCTACCTGGCCGATACGGCAGGGCGCGAGCAGATGGCGGCCCTGCCGCAGGCACGCATCACCTTCAACTACCTGGGCCAGTTCGACCAGCAGTTCGACAGCACAGCCCTGTTCCAGCCGCTGGACGCCCCGGCCGGCCTGGCCCACGACCTCGATGCACCGCTGCCCAACTGGCTGAGTGTCGATGGCCAGGTGTATGGCGGTGCCCTGCAACTGCGCTGGACCTTCAGTGCCGAACGCTACGACGAGCGGACCATCGCCAGCCTGGCCGAAGCCTATCGCCAGGAGCTGCTGGCGCTGGTCGAGCATTGCCTGGCTGATGGCAACGGCAGTTTCACACCCTCGGACTTCCCGCTGGCGCACCTGACTCAGGCGCAGATCGACGCGCTGCCGGTACCGGCAGCGCAGATCGAGGACGTCTACCCGCTGACGCCGATGCAGGAGGGCATGCTGCTGCACACCCTGCTGGAGCCGGGCACCGGCCTCTACTACATGCAGGACCGCTACCGCATCAACAGCGCGCTCGACCCCGAACGCTTCGCCCAGGCGTGGCAGGCGGTGGTGGCGCGCCACGAAGCGCTACGCGCATCGTTCAGCTGGAACACCGGCGAGGCGATGCTGCAGATCATTCACAAGCCGGGCAACACACCGGTGGACTACCAGGACTGGCGTGGCCTCGACGACGACGCCCAGGAGCAGCGCCTGCAGGCCCTGCACAAGCAGGAACGCGAGGCAGGTTTCGCCCTGCTCAGCGAGGCACCGTTCCACCTGCGCCTGGTGCGTGTTGCCGACGAGCGCTACTGGTTCATGATGAGCAACCACCACATCCTCATCGATGCCTGGTGCCGTTCGCTGTTGATGAACGATTTCTTCGAGATCTACCAGGCCCTCGGCGAGGGGCGCCAGGCCCGCTTGCCGGTGCCACCGCGCTACCGCGACTACATCGGCTGGCTGCAACGCCAGGGCCTGGACGACGCGCGAGCCTGGTGGCAGGCCAACCTGGCCGGCTTCGAACGTGCCACCCCCATCCCCAGCGACCGTCCGCTGCGCCACGACCATGCCGGTAGCGGCATGATCGTCGGCGACTGCTATACGCGCCTGGCGGTGAGCGACGGCGTGCGCCTGCGTGAACTGGCCCAGGCCCACCAGCTCACCGTCAACACCTTCGCCCAGGCGGCCTGGGCCCTGGTACTGGCGCGCTACAGTGGCGACCGCGACGTGGCCTTTGGCGTGACCGTGGCCGGGCGCCCGGTGAGCATGCCGCAGATGCAGCGTACCGTCGGCCTGTTCATCAACAGCGTCGCCCTGCGCGTGCAATTGCCGGTGGCGGGTGAGCGCTGCAGTGTGCGCCAGTGGTTGCAAGGCCTGCTGGAGCGCAACATGGAGCTGCGCGAATATGAATACCTGCCGCTGGTGGCGATCCAGGAGTGCAGCGAACTGCCCAAGGGCCAGCCGCTGTTCGACAGCCTGTTCGTGTTCGAGAACGCGCCGGTGGAAACTGCCGTGCTCGACCACGCCCAGCACCTGAATGCCAGCTCCGACTCGGGCCGTACCCACACCAACTTCCCGCTGACCGCAGTGTGCTACCCGGGCGATGACCTTGGCCTGCACCTGTCGTTCGACCAGCGCTATTTCGACTACCCGACCGTCGAGCGCCTGCTGGCCGAGTTCAAGCGCCTGCTGCTGGCGCTGGTGCAAGGCTTTGAAGGGGAGATGAGCGCACTGCCGTTGCTGGGTGCGGAAGAGCAGCGCTTCCTGCTGGAAGACTGCAACCGCACCGCGCGCGCCTATCCGTTGGAACAGAGTTACATCGCGCAGTTCGAGGCGCAGGTGGCCGCGCATCCGCAACGTACCGTGGCCCGCTGCCTGGACGCATCCTACGACTACGCCGGCTTGAATCTGGCGGCCAACCGTCTGGGCCATGCCTTGAT
The DNA here is from genome assembly GCF_046557535.1 of Pseudomonas sp. S1(2024). Classification (NCBI taxonomy): domain Bacteria; kingdom Pseudomonadati; phylum Pseudomonadota; class Gammaproteobacteria; order Pseudomonadales; family Pseudomonadaceae; genus Pseudomonas; species Pseudomonas sp. S1(2024). The sequence continues at coordinate 19,874 of NZ_JBKGFP010000093.1, read as the reverse complement.
CGCGGCGGGTGTGAACGTGGACCAGCCGGTGGCACTGCTGGCCGAGCGTGGGCTACCGCTGCTGGGCATGATCGTCGGCAGCTTCAAGGCCGGCGCCGGCTACCTGCCACTGGACCCGGGCCTGCCGGCGGCGCGTCTGCAAAGCATCATCCAGCTCAGCCGTACACCCGTGCTGGTGTGCAGCGCGGCCTGTGCCGGGCAAGGGCGGCAGTTGCTGGACCAGCTTGCGTTGGCGGCACGGCCGCAGCTGCTGGTCTGGGAAGACATCCAGGCCAGCCCGGTGGCCAGCCACAACCCCGGCATTCACAGCGGGCCGGATAACCTCGCCTATGTGATCTACACCTCAGGCTCCACCGGCCTGCCGAAGGGGGTGATGGTCGAGCAGCGCGGCATGCTCAACAACCAGCTGAGCAAGGTGCCGTACCTGGCGCTCGGCGAGCACGACGTGATCGCCCAGACGGCCTCGCAGAGCTTTGACATTTCGGTGTGGCAGTTCCTTGCCGCGCCGCTGTTCGGCGCCAGGGTGGAGATCGTGCCGAATGCCATCGCCCATGACCCGCAGGGCCTGCTGGCGCATGTGCAGGCCACCGGCATCAGCGTGCTGGAGAGCGTGCCGTCGCTTATCCAGGGCATGCTGGCCAACGACCATCAGGCCCTTGATGGCCTGCGCTGGATGCTGCCGACCGGCGAAGCCATGCCTCCGGAGCTGGCGGCGCAGTGGTTGCAGCGCTACCCGCAGATCGGCCTGGTCAACGCCTACGGCCCGGCGGAGTGCTCCGATGACGTGGCGTTCTTCCGCGTCGATGCCGCCTCGACCCGTGGCAGTTACTTGCCGATCGGCACGCCGACCGACAACAACCGCCTGTACCTGTACGGCGAGGACCAGGCACTGGTGCCACTGGGTGCGACAGGTGAGTTGTGCGTGGCCGGCACCGGCGTGGGCCGTGGCTATGTCGGCGACCCGGTGCGCACAGCGCTGGCGTTCATTCCCCATCCTCATGGTGCGCCGGGCGAACGCCTGTACCGCACCGGCGACCTGGCGCGGCAGCGCCCGGACGGGGTGCTGGAGTATGTCGGGCGCATCGACCATCAGGTGAAGATTCGCGGCTACCGCATCGAACTGGGCGAAATCGAAGCCCGCCTGCACGAACAGCCGGAGATCCGCGACGCTGCCGTTGGCGTGCAGGAGGGCGTCAATGGCAAGCACCTGGTGGGTTACCTGGTGGCGCATCAGGGCGTTGCAGCCGACGCTGCGTTGCTGGAACAGCTCAAGCTGCGCCTGCGTGCCGAGTTGCCGGAGTACATGGTGCCACTGCACTGGGGCTGGTTCGACAGCCTGCCGCACAACGCCAACGGCAAGCTCGACCGCAAGGCCTTGCCGGCCATCGACATCGGTGGCCAGCACAGCCAGGCCTACCAGGCGCCGCGCAATGAGCTGGAAGAGGTACTGGCCGGTATCTGGGCGGATGTGCTCAAGGCCGAGCGGGTCGGGGTGCACGACAACTTCTTCGAGCTGGGCGGGCATTCGCTGCTGGCCACGCAGATCGCCTCGCGGGTGCAGAAGCAGCTGCAACTGAACGTGCCGCTGCGGGCGATGTTCGAGTGCAGCACGGTGGAGGAACTGGCGGTGTATGTGCAGGGGCTGCAGGGCAGTGTGCTGGATGACGACAAGGTCGACCGGCTCAGTGACCTGATGGCCGAGCTGGAGGGGTTGTGACCTGAGCAGGTGCACAAGAGTTGAAATTGCTGGGGCCGCTATGCGGCCCTTTCGCGACACAAGGCCGCTCCTACAGATACGGCGTTGTTCTCGAGGTTTGGCGCTGCACCTGTGGGAGCGGGCATGCCCGCGAACACCGGCGCAGCCGGTGCCATACCTGCAAGCCCATCTTTCCCACGGTTCTTCGCCGTCATGATGCGGCCCCGATTTTTTCCTGCGACATCGACGCATTGATGAATGCTTCATCATAAGAGTTCGCATGGTAGCGAGCGAGAAACTCATGAGCATTCTCAAATGGCTCGAGGTGTTGATGAGCGAGCATGTAGAAACGATGGCAGTTTGTGGCAATTTCCTCGGTATAGTGAGATGAAATCAAAACACTAGCCCCGTTTTTGCACGCGTTTTTTATACCTAGCCATATGTGGTGTCTGAATTCTGGGTCTACCCCCGCAGTAGGCTCGTCGAGGATGATCAGGTCGCTGCCCATTAGCAGTAGCGTCAGTGTGACAAAGCTCCGGACTTCGCCATAGCTGCAAGTAGATGCCTTTTTCTTGTAGATTTCAGCATACCGTTTCGACAGGGAAGGTGACCATTCAGAGAGGCGTGAAAACACCTCGCAGTGATCCGGTGCTGATCTGGAGTTTAAATGTGTAATCAGTTGGTAGACTTCGCTCATCCTGAGCAAGGGCGGTGGTGTCAGTACTTGAGTCAGATAAGCCTGCTGTCTGGATGAATTTATGATTGTGCCGTTGCTTGGTTTTCTGATGTTGCAGATCAGGTCGAAAAGCGTGGTCTTTCCTGCTCCGTTACTGCCCAGTACGCCTACGGCCTCTCCTTTTTTCAACTGTAACGTGATGTTTTGTAAAAGAGGGCTGCTGTTGTATGAGAAGTCCAGGTTTTTGATGGTGAGAAGGTGCATTTTAATAGCGGCTCCATATGGGGTGGATTCTGAATAGCTTTCCTGTTGCATAGAGCCCCGCTGTTGAAATGGCAAAAGCTGTCAGAAAACTAATAGTGAGTGGTATCTCTCCGGTAATTATTCTTGTGCTCAGGTGCAAGGGGTTGATCAACGTTGACCAGTGGGTCAGTTCGTCTTGTGTGGTGCCCAAATAGCCGGAAAGTAACATCAGGAATGAAAGTATCGAAAATAGCGTCCCGGCTGTGCTGAATTTGATGGGCATCGCTGCAATTGCCAAGCCGATGCAGGAGAATATCAGGTAACTCGTATAGAACGCGGCTGTAAGGTACAGGAATTCTGATGGCGAGTAGGATCCGTATAGAGGCTTGGATATGAAGTAGAAAAAGCTGGAGTACACGACACTGACCAATGTGTAGCTGACGGCGTGCGATGTGAGGAAAAGTGCAATTGCCTCGCGTTGGTAAATGAATGACCGGACGAAGCCACTTTCTCGTCGCCCGATTAGATAAAAGCCGAGGCCGAAGAAGGCAACGTTTGCAGCGATGTAGGCGTAAAACCACGCAGCAGAGGATATATAGAGAGTGTCTGGTGGCGCTGCAAGGGAACGGCTTTGCCTCAGTAGTATGAACATCAAGCAAGGCGCCGCCGCTGTCCACAGCAACGCAGTGGGTTCTCGCAGGTGTTCCAGGATCAACACCTTGGTGATCATGAGGAACTGTTTTGTTCGCGTTATGGGGTATGGCTTTTTGTTCATTTTTCTCGCCTTTAGTGTCTTCGCGAATGCAGGGGGTAAGGGTTTTATATTCAGGCTGCATGTACGTCAAGTTTGATGGAGGCGATGTATTGGCGGGGGTGTAATCTGGTTGTTTGAATTGCAGTTGGTATTGTGGGATCTATCTGAGGGGTATGTCTGATCGCGATCTGTTCACTGATCATGGGAGTGAAAAAGACTTCTGTTTTTTGTAGGGCGGATCTGAAGTTGTTGTGGGGTTGTTATATGTTTTATTGTCGGGCGTTGTTTTCCGATGATCGGTTGGGAAAGGTGTTTGTCGCCTTGGGTGGTATAACTTAGTGTTGCCAAATGTAAACTTGGCCATTGGCTGGCATCTGGGCCGATGTGCTCAAGGACGAGCTGGAGGGGTTGTGACCAGAGCAAGTGAGGCCTGCATCGCCCCTTGTAGGAGCGGCCTTGTGTCGCGAAAGGGCTGCACGGCAGCCCCAGCAATTTCAGCTTTTATGCAGCAACTCTGGGGCCGCTATGCGGCCCTTTCGCGACACAAGGCCGCTCCTACAGATATGGCGTTGTTCTCGAGGTTTGGCGCAGTACCTGTGGGAGCACAGCCAGGCCTACCAGATACCGCGCAACGAGCCGGAGGAAGTAATGGCAGGATTTTGGGCCGAAGTGCTCAAGGCCGAGTGGGTTGGGGGCACGACAACTTCTTCGAACTGGGCGGGCATTCGCTGCTGGCTACGCAGAGGGCCTCGCGGGGCCTGCAGGGCAGTGCGCTGGAAGACGACAAGGTTGACCGGTTCAGTGACCTGATGGCGGAGCTCGAAGGGCTATTGAAAGCAGGGGGCGCTTTGCGCCCCTTTCGCCGGCAAGCCGGAACAGGCAACCGGGTAATCAGCGCTTGCCAAGAATCTTCCCAAGCTACTCTGGCCGGGATGCAGTGTTGACCTTCCTTATTAGGATGCCCGTGACCAGCCCCCCGCGTTGATGGGGTACGTATGGGATATATCATTGATGGGTTGATGGACAAAAAACCATCGCGGTATACCACCTATTTCTACCAGTTCCTCAATCTCTGCAAGGGGCTCACAGTGGGTAGCAGTGTACTCTATTCACTCCGGACATCAGGGGCTTCAATCATGAACAGTTCATCGAGCAGGTCGTTTGTCTTCTACCAAGGGGATAAGCTCATAACGTTGAAGCATGATGACCGGCATCGCGCCGTTTTTCGCACGCCTGATCTGCCTTTGGCCGAGCAACGAGTCGCTGGCGGTGAGGCATACGGTTTGTTCGCGACAGACGCAAAGGCCTCGGTACTGTCGGTGCAGGAAACTGACAAAGGGGAGCATCACGCATACTCTGCTTACGGACATGACCCGAAACTACCGTCATCACTCACATTACTTGGCTTCAATGGCGAAGCATTCGCTCTGGTTTCGGGCGGCTATGCACTAGGCAACGGCTATCGATCATTCAACCCCGCCATGATGCGATTCATCTCGCCTGACAGGTTGAGCCCGTTTGGAAAGGGGGGGATAAATGCGTACAGCTATTGCAGTTGCGATCCCGTCAATAACGTCGACCCCAGCGGCCAGATGAAACGCATGCTACATACTTCCGCTCAGATATCGCAATCGGCCACTTCCATTACTTCCATAAATGAACCCGACATATTCTCCAGAATCGTCAGATATCTAGACCTGAGAAGCGCTGGCGCATTTTCAAGAGCCAATAAACACCTTTACCGTATGACCAGGCCAGCCTTCCAAAAGATCGAGCGTTCGCTGGGGCATCCTGGACAACTAGTCGATGCCGCGCTTGAGGGCACTGTCGGCCCGGCCCTTGGCCACTCCCATGAGCTTTTGGTGAAAAGACCAGATATAACGCTCCCTCCCCAATCACGTCCTGATGGCGCGAGGGACCAACTTATCCGTGATATCCAGGCCAGCAGAAAATTCCGGGAGGCTCAGCGAACGAGATTACCTTCGAGCGACACATCATCGGAGTCGGACTCTGATGATGAAATTAGTCGCATTAACGCTGGAATACGTAAAGCACTGAATGGCCCACAGTTGTAGGAATAATCGCGAATTTCTTCGGTATGCCTGCATCGATGAGCCTGTGGCCGAGGGATTACCCGCGAAGAGGCCCGAACACGTTCGGACAATTGCGTCCGGCGATTTCACATCAGCGCTTGCCGAGAATCTTCCCAAGCAACTCCGGCCGCGGCGCGCCTTGCTGGCTCTGCAGGTTGCCCTGGTCATCCTGATAGAAGATCGCCGGGGTCGCCTGCAAGCCCATTTCTTCCATCAGCGCCATGTTCGCCGCCAGCTTTTGCTGCACCGCCTCCGGCACCTGCTCCAGTGCCTTCAACTTGCTGGCCTTGCCTGCTTTTTCATGCTCGTGCAGTGCCTTGGCCGGGTCTTTGGCCGCCAGCAGCGCCGCCGACTTGCCCGGGCTGTCCTCGCGGATGATGCCGACCATGATATGGCGCAACTGCACCTTGCCCGACTCCACCCACGGCCGTGCCTGCTCCCAGAACATGTTGCAGTACGGGCAGTTGGGGTCGCTGAACAGGTACACCTTGCGCGGTGCATCGTCCTTGCCGTCGGCGATCCAGGAGGTTTTCTCCATCTTCGCCCAGATTTCCTTGCTCATCGGCGCATACACCAGCTTTTTCAGTGGCTCGGCACTGAGGTCGTTGCCCTGTTCGTCGAACAGGCTGCCGACCAGTACATGCTTGCCGTCAGGGGTGAGGTATAGCGCCAGGCCGTTGTTCTGGTATTCGGCGGCATACCCGCGCAGGCCGTTGGGGGCGTCGAAGCTGCCTTTGATCACGGCGCCCTTGGCTTGCAGTTGCGCAATCGCCTTGGGCAGCTCTTCGGCCTGCAGGGTAGGGGCAGCTAGCAGAGCCAGGGACAGGGGCAGCAGTGCAGTCAGTCGCATGTCAGTTTCCTTGTGCGGCAGGGGCGGGCGAGGTGGCCCGGTCGAAAGGCTCCAGGGCGTGGCGCAGGCTGGCCCGGGACAGCTCGCCCAGATGGCTGCCGACCAGGCGCCCGTCGGCGTCGTAGAACAGGGTGGTGGGCAGGGCCATGGAGCCGACGCGCTGGGCCAACAGGCCGGTGCCGTCGAACAGCACGTGGGTCAGGCTCAGGCCGGTGGTGGCGAGGAAGGTGCTGACGTTTTCCGGGGTCTCGCCCTGGTTGACGAACAGGAAGGTCACGTGCGGGTAAGCGCTTTGCGCCTGTTGCAGCACCGGCATTTCGCGTCGGCAGGGTGGGCACCAGGTGGCCCAGATGTTGATGACCAGCGGTTTGCCGCGGTAGCTGTGCAACGCCACGGATTGGCCGTTGGCCTTGCGCAGGCTTAAATCGGGCAGTTCGGTGCCCTTGCTGTACAGGTGGCCCCCGAGGCTGGCCAGGCCCCAGAACAGCCCACCGCTGAACAGCGCCCAGCCCAGCGGGCGGCGCAGGCCCGGATGGCGCCAGCCCTGCCACAGGGCGCCGAGCACGATGCCGGCAAGGCCCGACCAGAACAGGAAGCCGCCATCACGGATATCGATGATCTGCAGCGGGTCGTCCTGGTACATCGGCCAGTACGCCAGCACGAAGCCTGCGCGTGCGCACAGCAGGCCGATCAGGAACAGGTTGAACAGTGCCGATTCCGGGCTCTCGCCGCCACGCCGGGCGACCCACCAGCCGACCATGCTGGCGATCACCAGGGCGGTGAGCATCAGCAGATGGTTGAGAGCCATGGTCAGTGGCCCGAGGGTTACGGTCAGCATCAGCCTTGGCTCCTGGTCTGGGTCCAGTGTTGCAGGAAGGCGGCCGCATCCACTTCACCGGTGATGCGCCGCGCGCGGCGTTCGTCGCCTTCCGGGCCGACCCAGATGATGCTGGGCGGGCCGGGTACCTGGTAGCGCTGCAGCAAGGCCTGGCTGGCTGGGGTGTCGGCGGTCACGTCCAGGCGCAGCAGGTGCACACCGGCCAGGCCGGCCTGCACGTCGCTGCGGGCGAACACCTGTTTTTCCATGACCTTGCACGACACGCACCAATCGGCATAGTAGTCGAGCATCACCCACTGGCCACGGGCCTTGGCCGCATCCAGTTCGCGTTGCAGGTCTTCGGGGCGGCTGACGGTGACGAAGGCGTCCTCGGTGTGCTGGTCGGTGGCCGGCGTAGCGCCGCTACCGGCGAACGGGCGCAGCGGCTGCCAGAGGTCGTCGCCACCGGCTGCCGCCCCCACCAGCAGCAGGCCGCCCCACAGGGCACCCAGCAGTGGCAAGGCGCGCAATGCTGGCAACCGCTGCAGGGCCGGCCAGGCAGCCCAGGCCAGGGCAATCAGCAAGGCGCCGCTCAGGGCCAGCAGCAATGCTGCGGGCAGCAGGCTGCGCAAGGTGTATAGCGCCATGCCCAGGAACACGAAGCCGAACACGCCCTTGACCCGGTTCATCCAGGCGCCCGGGCGGGGCAGGTAGCGGTTGCCCAGGGTTACCAGCAACAGCAGCGGCACGCCCATGCCCAGGCCGAGGCTGAACAGCACCAGCGCCCCTTGCAGCACGTCGCCGCTCTGGGCGATGTACAGCAGCGCGCCGGCCAGCGGCGCGGTCATGCACGGGCCCATCAGCAGGCCGGACAGCGCGCCGAGCAGCGCCGCGCCATACAGGTTGCCGCCGCGGGTGCCTTGCCCGGCGCGGTCGAGGCGGTCACGCACGGCGGCGGGCAGTTGCAGTTCGAAGGCGCCGAACATCGGCAGGGCCAGCAGCACGAACAGCCCCGCCAGGCTGCCCAGCAGCCAGGGTTGCTGCAGCCAGGCCTGCAGGCTGGCACCCAGCAGCGCGGCGACCACGCCCAGGGCGGCATACACCAGGGCCATGCTCAGTACATAGACCCCGGCCAGTATCCAGCCGCGCCGGGCGCTGGCGCCATTGCCCAGCACCAGCCCGGCGAGGATCGGCAGCATCGGCAGCGAGCAGGGGGTAAAGGCCAGCAACAGGCCCAGGCCGAAGAACGCAAGCAGGCTCCAGGCCAGGTGGCCTTGTTGCAGGCCGCTGGCCAGGGCCTGGTCACTGGCTTGCTCGGCAACCGGCGCCTTGCTGCCGCCCAGGTCGATCAGCGTGGTTTGCGGCGGGTAGCACAAGCCTGCGTCGGCACAGCCCTGCCAGCCCAACCGCAGTTGGCCCTGGGCATTGGCCGGGAGCAACAGTTCGAGCTGGTCGCGGTACACCGCGCTGTCGCCGAAGAACTCGTCGTGATGGTTGAGAGCAACCGGCAGTTGCGGGTGCTGGTCGGCGGGAAGCCCGTCGAACTTCAGGCGTTTCTGATACAGGTAGTAGCCAGGCTGGATCTGGAAGAACAGGCGCATCTGGCCGTCGGCCTGGCGGTCGTGGGTAAGCACGAAGGCCTGGTTGACCGGCAGGAAGTCCGGTTTGACATCGAACGGGTTGGCCTGCAACGGGCCGGCCAGCAGCAGTGTCAGGAAGAGCAGGAGGACGCGCATGTCTTCGCCTTGGCAGTACGTTGAAAGGGGTCATGCTGGCTTGGGTCGATTAACCCAAGGTTAACTCTGGTTTTTGGTCAGGGGGGGCGCATCAGGGCTTGCAGGTGTTTGCCGTGGGATTGTCTGCGCCTGGGAGATCCTAAGACGAACGCCTACCAGCCCCAGAGCAAATTCCGCCCCAGATCCCAGGCATGTCGCGACATATTGTCGACTTGACTTTGCCTGCGCCAACACAATTGCTGTAAAGTTGACGCATGGGTCAGCTTTTCAGGCTAGTACCAGAATCAAAAAAAAGGGCAGTACCCCTGCTGCCCAGAGGATCAAGCATGTCCAACCGTGATATTTCCCGGCGCGCCTTCCTGCAAGGCGGCCTGATCGCTGGTGTCGGCGTGACCATGGCGCCGCTCGGCAGCCAGGCATTCGCCGCGCTGATGGAGGAACGCGTCACCACCTCGCCGCAGAAGTGGATGAACCATGATGGCAAGGCACGTTTCCGTAACGATGCCTTGTCCAAGGTGTGCGGCGACAAGGTGTTCGCTCGCGACATCCGCGCCAAGGACATGCCCGGCTGGCCCGCACAACAGGGCCATGCGCTGCTGCTCAAGGCGACCAAGGCCGATCGTATCTATGCCGGCCATGACCTCAGCCTGCTTGGCGCCGACCTGCAGCCGGACCGCATCGTCACCGCTGCCGACCTGGAAAAGGACGGCATCGCCTGGCCCGAGGCCCACTCGCCCGACCCGCTGCTGCCGCCCGGCAAGGTGCCTATGTTCATCGGCCACCCGGTGGCGATTCTGATCTGGCACGACTTCGAGCGCTTCCGTCAGGCCAAGCGCAAGCTGCAGTTCAATGACCAGGCGATCCGCTATGGCGCCCAGGCGCCGCTGTACCAGCGCGACCCCTACGGCAGCTTCCGCTTCGTGCGCGTGGGCGGTGCCACACCGTTCGGCGACGATGAATTCTCCAGCCTGAAGAATTCCATGCTTTTCCCTACCATCCTCAACCGCAAGCCGGTGTGGTCGAAGCAGCCCAACCAGCATGGCGACCTGACCGAGCAGGGCCTGTTCCATGCCAAGCGCATGGCCGAGCAGCTGGACAACCCGCCCGAGGACTGGCTGGTGTTCGACGAGCGCTACAAGACGCCGTCCATCGAGCCGGCCGCCCTGGAGCCGGACAACGGCAACGGCTGGTACGACCCGGCCAGCGGCACGCTGCACTTTGTGGTGGCGACCCAGTGCCCGTTCGAAGTGGCGCAGGAATGCGTGCACATGATCAAGCCGTCGCGCTTCGCCCTGAACACGCTGAACATGCACCCGGGCTATACCGTGGGCTACGGCTCGAAAGACAACAACATCTTCGTCTTCTACGCCGCCGTGGCCGCGCTGTATGGCGCCGGTGTGCCGATCCGCCTGGCCAACGACCGCTACGAGCAGTTTCAGAGCGGTATCAAGCGCCATGCCTTCGATATCCGCTACCAGTTGGCGGTGGACAAGAAGGACAACAATTTCAAGATCTTCCGCGCCGACATGACTTGCGACGGCGGCGGGCGTATCAACTACAGCCCCTCGGTGGCGGCGGTCGGCGCCACGGCGGCGCAGTCGATCTACTACATGCCGCAGAATGATCTGTCGGTCACTGCCTATCATTCCCGTGGCGTCGAGGCCGGGTCCATGCGTGGCTACGGCACGCTGCAGACCATGGCCGCCACCGAAATGATGGTGGATGAGATCGCCGGGCGCCTGGGCGTCGATGCCATCGACCTGCGCCGCGCCAACGCGCTGAAGTCGGGCATGAAGAACACCCAGGGCGCGGTCCCGGCCGGCGCTCTGCGCCTGTACGAGATTCTCGACAAGGCCGCCGTGCACGACTGGTGGCGCAACCGCGACACGCGCAAGCAGCAGATGGATGCCAAGGACCCGGACCACTGGTATGGCGTGGGCTTTGCCATCTGCCAGAAAGACTTCGGCACCGGCTCCGAAGCCCCCATGGCCAGCATCGAGTTCAGCCGCGACGGGCGCATCAGCCTGCGCCACATCGGCACCGAGCTGGGTACCGGCATGTCCACCTCCCAGGCTCTGGTTGTCAGCGATTTCCTTGGCCGCTCGGCCGACGAGGTGAAGACCGCGGTCACCGAATGGCCGGAGCTGCAGCTGACCACCAGCGGCAACCCGTACCTGATCAGCCAGCCCGAGCAGGACGCCGCGCTGCGCAACCCGCGTTGGGTCGGCAAGCTCGCTTCGCCGTCGTCGGCAACCAACTCGGCCTTCTACTTCAGCCATGCCACCCGCGAAGCGGCACGCGTGCTGTTCAACCACGGTCTGTGGCCGGCGGCCATGGCCATCTGGCGCCAGGGCCCGTACGGCGGCCAGGCCAACCCGCTGGTGGTGCGCCGCGAGAATGCGGTATGGGTCAACGGTGAGCTGACCGGCAACGGCCTGTCACCGATCCCGTTCGCCCAGCTGGCCCAAAAGGCCCATGACATGGGCCTGGTCACCGGCGTCAGCGTGCACGGCTTCAACCGCTGGAGCTGGGCCGAGGCCGACTTCGTCATCGATGGCGTGCGCGAACGCTTCCCGCTCGATGCGGTGGCAGTCAAATACGGCGATGGCGCGGTGAGCGCCAAGAAGGCGCAGATGAGCAGCCACGGCTACCACCTGCTCGACCGGCAGAACGCCGCCTACCCCGACACTCAGCTGAACAACGCCATGGTCACCTACTACAGCCCGGTGGCGACCATTGTCGAAGTCAAGGTGAACAAGGGCACTCACGAAGTGCAGGTACTCAACCATCACAGCTGGGTCGAGTGCGGCCGGGTGCTGGTGCCGGAATTGGTCAAGGGCCAGCTCGAGGGCGGTATCGCCATGGGCATCGGCCATGCCTTGACCGAAGAAATGCCGTTGTACGAGGGCGGGCCCGGGGAGGGCGACTGGAACTTCAACCGCTACCGCCTGCCGCGTGCGCGCGACGTGGCGGTCTGGCAGCAGACCAGTGAAATCCTACCGCCGCTGTCACCGACCGACCCGTCCAAGGGCATTGCCGAGGTGGTGATGATCCCGGTCGTGGGGGCCATCGGCAATGCTGTCGCGCATGCCATCGGCAAGCGCGTTCGCGATCTCCCCATCACCCCAGCCCGTATCAAGGAGGCCCTCAATGGCTAACCGTCCACTGCAACTGACCCTCAATGGTCAACCGGTCGGCCCGGTCGAGGTCCCCGACGACCTGGCGATGATCGACTACCTGCACGAACACCAGAACCTCACCGGCTCGCGCCTGGGCTGCGGCCAGGGCATCTGCCACGCCTGCGTGGTGATCGTCGACAACCCCGACGGCACCAGCGAGGAGGTGCGTACTTGCATTACCGGCGCGCATTACTTCGAGGGCAAGAAGGTCCGCACCATCGAGGGCCATGCCAAACAGGACGAGGCCGGCAACCTCACGCTGAACCCGATCCAGCAGAAGTTCGTCGACCTGTTCGCCTTCCAGTGCAGCTACTGCGCGCCGGGCTTCGTCAATGCCGCCACGGTGCTGGTGGAAACCGCCCAGCGCCAGCCGCTGAAGAAGAGCGAGGTGGAGGATCGCATCGAGGCGAGCCTGGGCCACCACATCTGCCGTTGCACCGGCTACGTGCGTTACTACGACGCCACCCGTACGGTGCTCAACGACCTCGGCCTGGTCAAGGAGGGTTGAGCATGGGTCTTGTTCGTAGCGCACTGGCGCTGGCTCTCGGCCTTGCCGTTACCTCGCTTGCCCAGGCGGCCGACCAGGCGCAGGTCAAGCGCGGTGAATACCTGGCCCGCGCGGCCGACTGCATGGCCTGCCACACCGCTGAAGGCGGCGCGCCGTACGCCGGCGGCCTGCCGATCCATTCGCCGTTCGGCACCATTTACGGCAGCAACATCACCCCGGACAAGCAGTACGGCATCGGCAACTACAGCGCTGACGAATTCTTCGCCGCGGTAGCCGAGGGCAAGCGCAAGGACGGCGCCAACCTCTACCCGGCGATGCCGTACACCTCGTACCACCTGATCAAGCGCGAAGATTCAGACGCGATCCTCGCCTACCTGATGACCGTGCCGCCAATCAACCGCCCGGCACCGCAGACTGCGTTGCGCTTTCCGTTCAACGTGCGCCAGGGGCTTAGCGGCTGGAACATGCTGTACGGTAAAAGCGTGCAGTTGCAGCCGACCGAGGGCAAAAGCCCGGCCTGGCAGCGTGGGCAGTACATGGTCGAAGTCATGGGCCATTGCGGCGAGTGCCATACCCCGCGCAACCCGATCGGTGCGTTGCAGCAAGACCAGCGCCTGAGCGGCGGCCTGCTGGGTGGCTACCTGGCCCCGAGCCTGCTGGCCCAGGACCTGGCCGAGCGCGGCTGGACCCAGCCGGACCTGACCACCTTCCTCAAGCACGGCATCAGCGCCCAGGGCAGCATGTTCAACGAAATGTTCCCAGTGGTGCACCACAGCACCCAGCACCTGGAGGATGCCGACCTGGCGGCCATGGCCATCTACCTGCTGGGCGACCAGCCGCCACCGGCCAAGGCCATTCAGGCGGTGGCGCTGGAGCAGATGAGCGACAGCGCCAAGCGCGGCCGCCAGCAATACCTGAATGTCTGCGCCGGCTGCCATGGGGTGGACGGCGAGGGCAAGCCGCACATCGCCGTGGCCATGCGCGGCAACACGGTGCTACGCCAGGCCGACTCGCGCAACCTGGTCAAGGTGGTCCTCGAAGGCATTCGTGAACAGCAGTTCACCGGCTTCGAGCGCATGCAGCCGATGCCGGGCTTTGCCGACAAGCTCGATGACCAGCAGGTGGCGGATATGGTCAACTACCTGCGCCAGGCCTGGGGTGGATTGCCCGGTGACCTGAGCGTACAGCAGCTCGCCGAGCTGAAGGCGGAGTAAAGGGTGCAGCATCTCGATCTACAGGTGGTCCGCCAGGCGTTGCAGTGGTCGTGCGGCGGCCAGCGGGTGTGGTTGTGCACGGTACTCGCCACCTATGGCTCGGCGCCCCGTGCGCCGGGCTCGCTGCTGGCGGTGAACGCCAGCGGGCAGTGGCTCGGTTCGCTGTCCGGTGGCTGCGTCGAAGACGACTTCCTCGAACGCGTGGGGCGGGGGGAGTTTCCCGAGCCGGTGGCTATCGTGCGTTATGGCGATGGCAGCGACTCGCGTTCGAGCATCCGCCTGCCGTGTGGCGGCGTGCTGGAAGTGCTGGTGGAGAACCTGCCGGCCGAATGTGACGTGCAGGCGCACCTGCGTGAGCTGGAAAGCGCATTGCAGGGCCGGCGCCGTGTGTTGCGTGAAGTGAGCCTGCCCGAGGGCATGCGCCTGCTTGCCGATGACCACCGCCAGGGGCCGCGTGTGCAGCGTGAAAGTGCCTGTGTACGCTTGCGTGTGGGGGCCGCCCAGCGCCTGCTGCTGGCCGGGTACTCCAGCGTCGCGCATTTCTGTGCCGAGTTCGGCAAGGGCATGGGCTTCGAAGTCATCCTCTGCGAGCCGCGTGACGAAGTGCTCGACGGCGTGCGGCTGGATGGCATCGAGGTGCGTCGTGAGCTGCCATCGGAGTTCATCGCCCATGGCGGTTGCCATGCCGACACCGCGGTGGTGGCGCTGACCCACGACCCGAAGATCGATGACCTGGCCATGCTCGAAGCGGTGCGCACCGAGGCGTTCTATATCGGTGTGATGGGCTCCCGGGTGACCTCCGACAAGCGCCGTGAACGCCTGCGGCGGATCGGTGGCCTGGACGAGGTCGAACTGGGCCGCATCCACGCCCCGATCGGCCTCAACCTGGGCAGCAAGACCCCGGCCGAGATCGCTTTGGCGGTGCTGGCCGATATCCTTCGCGTGCGCAATGGTATCGAGCGGGTGGCGCTGTGAGTGTGGTTGCACTGATATTGGCTGCTGGCAGCAGCGTGCGTTTCGGGGCTGACAAGCGTCGGGCGCTGTTGGTTGATGGTCGCAGCTTGCTGGTGCACAGCGTGGAGCGGGCCTGTGCAGCGTTCGACGATGTGCGGGTGGTGTTGCGCGAGGGGGAGCGGGGCGTGGATCTGGGGCTGCCTGCGGGGTGCCGGGTCATCTCCAGCCCGGACTTCGCATTGGGCATGGGCCATAGCCTGGCGGCCGGCGCCGCCTCGCTGGCCGACAGTGAGGCGCAGGCAGTAGCGATTCTGTTGGGTGACATGCCCTGGCTGGAGCAGGCAACCCTTGCCCGGCTGGCTTCCAGGGCCAGTGCGTCGACCATCGTGTTGCCTTGCCATGAAGGGCAGCAAGGGCACCCTGTGCTGTTCGGGCGCGATTTCTGGCCGGCGCTTGCGTGCCTGACAGGCGATGAAGGGGCGCGTTCGGTGGTCAAGGCCAACCCGGCGAGTTGTGTCAGGGTAGAAGTGCCGGATACCGGTGTGCTGCTGGATGTCGACAGGCCGGATGCGGTGCACCGGTGAACGCGTTTGTCTGGGCCTATTCATCTTCTTCAGCCAGCTCATAGGGTTGAAGCTCGCTCAGTTGGGCGAGCAGTACCAGATGCTCTACTGCTTTAAGCTTTTCAAGCCGCTCGAGGCTGTCTGACCCTCCCAGCATCAAGGCAGGAACAAAGCCATACATTTCGTCTGCGGCCAACGTGCCGAGCCGTTCCCTGGCGGGTTCGAACAGGTCGTCGAAATAGATGCATTCGGTCATCAGCCACATGAGCAGGCCGTGGATCTTGTTGTCCCGCTCTTCGTCGCCTGAGCTGTGGGCGCCATCGAGGTAACGGGAATGGTACGCCGCAATGGTCAGCACCGAGCCGGTGTTCTCGCCCCACAGGTACAGGTCGCCAAAAGCGCTACGGGCGATGAGGTGATAAGTGTCGCGTGCTTCGAAGTGCGTGCCTGACAGCCAATACGCTACTACGTCTTCGTAATCCTGAGGGTTTACCAGCCAGAACAGGCCACCGCCGTAGCCGCACCAGCCGTGCTCTTGCCAGTATCCCAGGAGACGGTTGGGGAGTTTGCCTTGGTAATGATCGAGGGCAGAGGGCGGTACTGGTTGGTGGTCGACGGGGTCGCCGAAGGTTTCGAGGAAGATGCTGAATATGACGTCCATTTGATTAAGTCCTTTTTTAAGTGTTTAGAAGTCGGAAAAGCTATAGGGCTCGATGCTGCAAAGCTGAGAAAGCAGTACAAGATGTTCAATTGCTTTCAGCTTCTCAAGATTTTCGAAACGAATTGGGCCGCCAAACACCAATGCTGGAACAAAACCGTACATCTCATCCGGCCCTAGTATGCCGAGGTTCTTCTTGGCAGGCTCAAACATTTCATCAAAATCATTCGAATCCAAATCTCTGCAGGCGAAAAAATTTTGCACTTGCCTGTCCATGTCAATTGCTGTCAATTCATGTGTTCTCCCAACATAACGGCCAATATGCGTTGCAATTTTTAGTGAGAATCCCGTTTCTTCGCCAAACAAATAAAGATCACCAAAGGCTCCGCGGGCTATGAGGTGAAATCTGTCGTACTTCTCTAGGTTTGCACTCTCAAGTACAGATGCAACCACGCCATCATACTCTTGTGGGTTTACGGTCCAAAACATGCCGTCACCGTACCCACACCATCCATGCTCAATCCAGTACTGTAGAAGTTTATCCGGTAGCTTTCCTCGATAACGGTCAATGGTCGATGCAGGCACCTCCTGTCTATGCATAGGTTCACCGACTTCCTCAATAAATACGGAAAATGCTTCGTCCATACGATGACCTCCAGATGTTTCAGAACTTGTGCAGTTTCACATTCAAAAGGCCGGAGCCACCATCTGTACCAGCCATCTCTTCGGCGGCCCGTCTGAGCCCGTCTATGCTGCTTTTCCACTGAGGCCAATGCTCGAATTGTTCCTGGACTTTGCGGAAGTCTGCATGGATCGATGTTTGGCTGCGTGGGAGCCCATTGCTAAATGTCCGAGAGCGTATAGGGTTGTAGTTTTTCAACCTGAGATAGAAATGTCAGATGCTCTGTGGCTTTGAGTTTTTCAATGTGGTCAAGATTAGGCCTTCCTCCGAAGAGTAGTGTCGGTGTAAAACCATAGATCTCATCGTGGTTAAGATTGCCTAATTTTTTTCTTGCTGCTTCAAATAGGTCGTCGAAGTCAAGATATTCTCGGTCTAGTGACAAGAGGAAAGCCTGGAAAGCTCGATTCATTGCCTGTGGCAGTCGCTCTACCGGATCATGTGTGTATCGAGAAACATTGCTGAAGATGCAAAGGGACGGCCCTGTTCTCTTGCCCCATAGGTACAAGTCACCAAAGGCACTACGTGCAATAACATGGTATGTATCGCTTTCCTTGAGCTCCGAATTATCAAGCCAGTTGGCGAGCACGCCTTCGTACTCTTGAGGATTAACCAGCCAGAAGATTCCTTCGCCATATCCGCACCAACCATGCTCTGCCCAGAGCTCAAGTAATTGCTCAGGCAGTATGTCTCGGTACCGATCAATGCTTGTGGGTGGGACTTCCTGCCGAAACATCGGCTCTCCTATGGACTCCAAAAATATCGAATACACATCATCCATAGCATTTCTCCATTAGCACTTGTGTAGCTTTACATTCAGAAATATAGGTTTTCTGCCAAAGCTCTGAGCGTTTTCAACGGCACGTTTAAGACTATCGACTTTTGATTTCCACTGCGGCCCAATTGTGGAGTTGACTTGCCTGTCGCCGAAATCGGTAATCACATCCTTGCCTCCTGCGATCAGATCCGGGTTGTGAAGCGCGGCCAAGGTGCTCATCGTCTCCTTGGCTTTTCTTGCCGCAAGTACTTTGGCTTCATGAGGGCTCATTGTTTCCAGTAGTTCTTCGTGTAGTCGAATTTCGAGGTCACGCTGTAGCCTTCTTCTCGCCAGTTTGGCTGCGCGCGGATCTCGCTTGATCGGGTTAGCAACGTTTTCTAAAAACTCCTCAACCGTCAGCCGGTTCAACCCATCCTGCTGCCCCTTCAACTGCCGTTCAAACTCGCCATGCTTGGCGGGTGGCAATTTGTCGGCCTTGAAGCACGCCACGGTATGCAACGGCATGCTACCGGGCTTCCCTGTCGAGGGCTCCTTGTCTTTCCCTGCCGGCCGATCAGGCTGCATCGGTTGCGGCTCACCCACCACCCCCTTGCGCCGCTCCGGCACCTGCAGGTCCGGCCGTTGCTTCAACCCTTCTTCATGCTTGAGCATCCATTGCCCCAGCCGCGCACCTTTGCGGCTGGCCGCCATTTCCTGGGCCAGCACCCGGGCATCGCCGCGGCCGCGGGTGAGGTACGACACGATCGCCCCCAACAACAGCAACACGACTTCCACATGGCCTTGGGCAATCTGATGCGTGGCCCGGGATATCGCATAGGGGTCGTCCCGGCAGAACGGGCCCGTGCCTTCATTGCCGCAGGTGCCTTCCCAGGCGAAGCGAATGCCGTCGACGTAGTACTCGCCGATACGCGGCAAGCCCTCGATGAAGAACTCGGCGATGGAGGCCAGCCCCAGCGCGCCGAGGATCCAGCCACTGACCTTGAGGCCCATGGCCGCGCCCGCGCCGGCGAACGGAATGGTTCCGGCGCCGCCGGCGAATGCGCCAACCCCCGCACCAATCAGGCCACCGGTAATGGTGCTGCCGGCGACGATCATCGCCATCTGCCGTACGACCATCAGCAGTTCGTCGACGATGCTGTTGATGTCAAGGTCGGCGAAGCGCTGGCGCAGCATGTGCGCCGCCTGCCATTCGGCGTGGTAGAAGGCTGTGCGGACAGCTTCTATACGGCGCAGGTTGAGGCCCAGCGAGGCGACTTCTTCATTGAGGCTGGTGCGGAACTGGCCACCGCTTTGGTAGCCCACCATGGCGATGACACGTGACTCGATCTCGTGCCAGGAGGGCACGAGGTAATCCAGGTACATGAGGTGTCTCCCTGACAGCGTGTGCAGGGGAAAATCTCACCATGGATTCGGTTCGGAAGTTTCTGAGCCGGTTGTAGGAAAATGCGACTTCGTTTCCGGTAGGTTCGGCGAAGTTCAGGTGAACATGGCGGCGAAGAGGTGGGCCGGCGTCAATGGGGTAGGGTGATGACTGAATAGTCGCGACATGGATTCGCCTCGGTGCTTGCCGCCGAAAGCAACAAGCCACAGAGCGGCCACTAAAGCCTTGACCGTGCCCATCATGTACAGGTGCCAAGCGCCTGACGGCGCTTGGTCCGTGATAGTGCTACTGCATTGTTCATTGAGAAAAGATAAGTGAATGGCTGCAGCATCAATCTGGTTGCTTGGAGAAGGGGTAAGGTTGCAGGTCTGTCAGTTGCGCGAGAAAGACCAAGTGCTCAATGGCGCTGACCTTTTGAAGGTGCTGCAGGGAGTCAGAGCCACCCAGCAAGAGTGCGGGGAAAAAGCCGTACATCTCGTCATGTTTAAGTCTGCCAAGCTTTTCTTTGGCGGGATTGAAAAGGTCGTTGAAATCATTTGAGTCGACCTTTCTTGATAGGATAAAGCCTTGAAGTTCGGTGTTGAATTGTTCTTTTGTAAAGTCGGTCTTATGAAAGACGTATCGAGAGCTAATGCTCGTGATTTTTAATGAAAAGCCGGATTTTTCGCCCCATAGGTACAGGTCGCCGAACGCGCTCCGTGCAATCAAGTGATAGTTGTCGTGCGAGCCAAGTGTCGTGCCTGCAATCCAGTAGGAAACCACGGCGTCATATTCTTGTGGGTTGACCAGCCAGAATATACCTTCGCCATAGCCCGACCATCCATGTTCGGACCAGTATTCCAGAAGCTTGGGAGGAAGCTTGTCTCTATATCGATCGATTGTTGATGGGGGTACTTCCCGGCGGTCGATTGGTGGGCCGAAATTTTCAATGAATCTGGCAAAAATTTTATCCACTTGAATTTCCTTGTTTTAGCATTTATGTAATTTTACATTCATGCGTGTTGAGTTTCTAAGGTTCGGCGGCACTGTTTCGGCGGCCTTTTTTAAGTTCGGTATCTTTGTTTTCCATTGTGGGCCAATTATTGAGTTGACTTG
>NZ_JBKGFP010000092.1:0-80989 GCF_046557535.1 Pseudomonas sp. S1(2024) | reverse complement strand
GCAATCTCAAATGACTATGTGATTTCTCGCATGGCCACTTGTGATGCTGATAATCTTTGTGACTATCAGTCCGTACTCACAAGCACCCACACGAATTGCTTGATTCGATTTGTTAAAGAGCGTTTGGTTAAGAGCGTTTCGTCTCAACCGAGGCGCGCATTCTACGCTTTCCTCATTTGCTGTCAAGCGTTTATTTTGAAGTTTTTTACAACCGATTTCTTTCGAAACCCTTCAACTTCAACAACTTACCGCTTGCCTCGAAGCGTTCAACGCTGCGAGGAGGCGAATAATACGCGCTTTGAGATCAGAGTCAACACCTTGATCTGAAAAAACTTTCTGCCAGCGTTTTACCTTCGTCGGCAACTAATGAAAGCGCCGCGAATCTGTAGAGAAACACCACCCAACGGAGCGTAGCGGCCATGAGCGATGCGCAAAGCGAGAAAACCCCGGGCCTGTCGGCGGACGAGGAGCAGGAAGTCAGCCTTAACCAACCGCCCCGCGCGGCAGTGCTGCACGAGATCATTCGTTACCAGGGCGACCAGGAACTGGAACGAACACTCGCCGCACTGTGGTGGTCGGCACTGGCCGCAGGCTTGTCCATGGGGTTGTCGCTCATGGCCATGGGGCTGTTCTACGCACGCCTGCCGGAGGGGGACAGTGCCCAGGTTATCGCCAGCATCGGCTATAGCGCAGGCTTCCTTGCAGTGATACTGGCGCGTCAGCAGTTGTTCACCGAAAACACCCTGACCGCCGTGTTGCCGGTAATGACTGCCCCCACCCTGGCCAACTTCGGGCGCCTGCTGCGCCTTTGGAGCGTGGTACTGCTTGGCAACCTCGCCGGCACCTTGCTGGTGGCCTGGGTAATGCTGGAGCTGCCGATCTTCGACAGCAAGACCGACGTGGCCTTCCTGGAGGTTGGCCGCAAGGTCATGAAAAACGATGTCAGCCAGATGTTCGCCAAAGGCATCGTATCGGGGTGGATGATCGCCACCATGGTCTGGATGATCCCGTCGATGGAACATGCCAAGATCTGGATCATCCTGATGATCACCTATCTGATGGCCCTGGGCGACTTCACCCATATAGTGGTCGGCTCGGTCGAGGTGTCCTATCTGGTCTGGGCCGGCGATGAAACCTGGAGCAGTTTCTGGCTGGAGTTCGCCCTGCCGACACTGGCGGGCAACATCATCGGCGGCAGTTTCATCTTCGGATTGATCAGCCATGCACAGGTGCGCAGCGACAGCGGCAAACCGCCCTCACGGCTACTGAAAGAGGACCAGCCACCCTCCCCGCGCCGCAACAACGGCAACAAATGAACCTCAGCGTGCCGCTACAACGCGCTCGTTCGCCTGGCCGCGCTGACGCACAGGCCGTGGCTGCCACCAGTTCTGCCCGGCGTGCGGAGAGTCAAGGCTGACCCGCTCGCCCATCTGCGGAGTGCTCAGGCGCACCTGTGCCTGGTTGGCCAGCGCCAGGATGCGTTCGAACGGTTCCTGCCAACCATGGATGGACAGGTCGAAAGTGCCGTTGTGAATCGGTAACAGCCAACGCCCGCGTAAATCCAGATGGGCCTGCAGACTCTGCTCCGGCTGCATGTGCACATCGGGCCAGGCGACGTTGTAGGCCCCGGTCTCGATCAAGGTCAGGTCGAACGGCCCGAAGCGCTCGCCAATCTGCTTGAACCCATCGAAGTAGCCGGTATCGCCACTGAAGAATACCCGCACATCCTCGTCGACGATCACCCACGACGCCCACAAGGTCCGGTTGCTGTCCAGCAGCCCACGCCCGGAAAAGTGCTGAGCCGGGGTGGCGACAAAGCGTACGCCCTCGACCTCGCTTTCCTGCCACCAGTCCAGCTGCCGCACCTTCGCCGGTGCCACGCCCCAGGTAATCAGCAAGTTGCCTACGCCCAGCGGGGCCAGGAACACACTTGTTCGCGGTGCAAGTTGGCGAATCGCCTGTTCGTCCAGATGATCGAAGTGATCGTGGGACAGTACCACCGCAGCCAATGGCGGCAATTGGTCCAGTGCCAAGGGTGGCGCATGGAAACGCAGCGGGCCGGCCCACTGCACTGGCGAGGCACGCTCGGCGAATACCGGGTCAGTAATAAAGAAGCGCCCACGCAGCTTGAGCAATACCGTGGAATGGCCCAGGCGCCACAGGCTGCGGTCGGGCGCATCGAGCACCTGCTGGCGGGTCATGGGCTGGAGGCTGACCGGTGTGGCCGGCCGGGTTTCCGGCGGTTTGCGCAGGAACAGGTACTTGAGCCCGATGCGCAGCTTCTTCAATACGCCATCCTGTGGCAACGACGCCTGGTTGTGAAAACGCCCTTCCCGCTGTGGCGCCGGCTCGCCGGCGGGGTTGGCCAAAGGGACCATCAGCAACACTCCGAGCAACAGGAAAGCCTTCATGCTACCCCACAGTGATCGGATCAACCATGAATTGGCTTGTAAGGTCATTTTTCGTCGATGAAACACTGTTCAACAATATTCATGCGAGTTATGCGATAAACGGTGCTTCAGCAGAAGAACGATGATCAAGATGGATAAACGCAGCGGCAAAGGACTTTCATTCGCCAAACGCATCTACCTGCCGCGGGTCATCGGCCTGGGAATCGGCCTGTTCAGTGTCATGGCCGCCATGGCGCCGCTGTCACCGCCCACCTGGGCATGGCTGCTGGTACTGTTCAATGGCCTCTTGTGGCCACATGTGGCCTACCTGTGGGCAGCCCGTTCGGCCACGCCCTACCAGGCAGAACAGCGCAACCTGGTTCTGGACTCCCTGATGGGTGGGTTCTGGACCGCCGCCATGCATTTCAATCCATTGCCCAGTGTGACCGTGCTTTCGATGATGACCATGAACAACGTCGCCGCCGGCGGCAAACGCATGGTCGTTCGCGGGATGCTGGCCCAGTTGGCCGGCATGCTCGTCGCCACATTGTTGCTGGGCCCCGGCCTGCAACTGAATGCCACACCCCTGCAGGTCTATGCCTGCCTGCCGATGCTGACGCTCTACCCACTGGCGCTAGGCTGGGTCTGCTACCAGCTGGCGATCAAGCTGGCCGACCACAAGCGCCGACTGAGTACCCTGAGCCTCACCGACAGCCTGACCGGCCTGCTCAACCACGGTGCCTGGAAAGACCTGCTGCTGCTGAAGTTCCAGGCCTGCCAGCAGCAAAAGGGGCACGCGGTGATTGCCCTGATCGACATCGACCACTTCAAGACCATCAACGACACGTTCGGTCACGTTGTCGGCGACTGTGTGCTGCGCCAACTCGGTGCCGAGCTGCGGCACAACCTACGCGAAGGCGACCAGGCCGGGCGCTACGGCGGTGACGAATTCTGCGTAATCTTGCCGGATACCAGCGAAGCCGAAGCGTGCCTGGCCATGGAGCGCCTGCGCGAGCGGGTCGCCAGCTACCGCAACCCGCAATTGCCGCACCTGCGCATCAGCCTGAGCATCGGCCTTTCGGCATTCGATGCCGACCTGGAGTCACCCGAGCACTGGCTCGAACAGGCGGACAAGGCGCTGTATACCGCCAAGCATGCCGGGCGCGACCAGGTCAATTTTGCCCGCAGCGACGCTGCAACGCTCAGGCTGGCCTATCCTGATTGAACCTCCTTCCTGACTAACTGGCGGGAGGCTGCCTGAAGGAGCCGCTCGCGCATGGCCAGGACCGCCAACCTTCCAACCGCCAGCCCCACCCCGCGCTTCCAGGTGCGTCGCTTGATTGCCGGCTTCAGCGCAGTTTTCGGCCTGGCTTGCCTGGTCATCGTCGGCGCCCTGTTCAATATCGCGGGTACTCTTGACCATCAGGAGCGCCAGCGCAGCGCCTCGCAGGCATCCAAGGCGCTGGAGCAACGGTTGCTCGCATCGCGCCAATTCCTGTCCAGCTACGCCGTATGGGATGCTGCCTTCGAACACCTGGCGGGGCAGGCCGACTGGAAATGGGCCTACGAAGAAAAGAACGTGGGCGAGTCGCTGTACAGCGCCAGCGGCTATGAGGGAGTGTTCGTGGTGGAGGACGCACGCACCACCTACGCCTTGTTCAGAGGCCAGCCTACCCAGGCGGCGGCCAATACCTATATCGATGCAGCGCTGCAGCCAATCATCGACCAGGCCCGGGCAGCGGCCATCCCCCGTGAACAGATCACCCGTTTCGTCCTGTTCAACGGTTGGCCGGCCGTGCTCAGTGCTGCGGCGGTGCGCCCGGACCGGGATGTCACCGAGAGCGAGGTCAGCCAGGCGCCGGTAATGCTGTTTGTCGACCAGCTCACCGAGGACAAGCTGGCGCAACTGAGCAGCGGTGCCGGCCTGACCGGTATGCACGTGGAGAAAAATGATGTGGGCGAGCACGGCCACCTGCGCATCGACCTCGGCGATACCGGCTACCACCTGTCCTGGAGCAGCCCGCTGCCAGGGCACCAGTTGCTGCGTGCTGTGTTGCCCCCGCTGTCGGGAGCCTTGCTGATACTTGGCCTGGTCATGCTCTACCTGTTCCGTCATGCCCTGCGCAGTTCGCGCGCGATCGACCTCACGCTCGCCCACCTTCAGCAGAGCAACCAGGCTCTGGAGGCCAGCGAGCAGCGTTTTCGCGCGGTGGCTGAGTCGGCATCCGACTGGATCTGGGAAACCGATCGGCAGCAACGCCTCACCTATCTGTCACAACGTTTTGTCAACGTTACCGGTTACCCTGTGGACGACTGGCTCGGCCACCCGCTCAATCAGTTGCTGGCCTGCGATACCACGCCGCTCTCGCCGTGGCTGGATGCCCTGGCCGCGGCCGACCCGCAACAACTTGCCAACCTGCGCTGCACCTACCGCGACCAGAATGGCCAGAACCGCTACTGCCGGATTTCGGCCCGCGCCATCTGGTACGACGACAAGCCCGTCGGTTTTCGTGGCACCGCCAGTGACATCACCGACGAAGTAGATGCCCATGCACGCATCCAGCACCTGTCGCTGCACGACCCGCTGACCGGCCTGGCCAACCGCAACAAGCTAGCCCGCCACCTGGAACAGGCGCTGTTACGTGGGAGCGACTCGCCACCACTGACCTTGCTGCTGCTGGACCTGGACAACTTCAAGCCGATCAACGACTCTCTCGGCCATGCCGCCGGTGACGCGGTGCTGCAGGAGGTAGCGAACCGCCTGCGCGACACTACCCGCGACGGCGACCTGGTCGCGCGTTTGGGCGGCGACGAGTTCCTCCTGGTGCTCAGCGGCATGGACAACCGCAGCGAGATCGACCGTTTCTGTGCGCGCCTTATCAGCCTGCTGCAGCAACCGATCGCCTTCGATAGCCAGACCCTCCATGTTGGCGCCAGCATCGGAGTCGCCCAGACCCGTACCCAAGGCTTCGATGCCGGCGAGCTGATCCGCTGCGCCGATATCGCCCTGTACCAGGCCAAGGCCGACGGCAAGAGCACCTGGCGCTATTTCGCTGCCGAAATGAACCAGCAGATCCAGTACCGCCGCCAACTGGAGAACGACATGCGGCGAGCCCTGCGCAACCAGGAATTCGAGCTGCACTACCAGCCGCGCTACCGCCTCAGCGACCTGCGCATCGTCGCAGTCGAGGCCTTGCTGCGCTGGCAGCATCCGCAGGAAGGGTTGCTGGGGCCGGACACCTTCATCCCCTTGGCCGAACAGAGTGACATCATTGTCGCGCTGGGCCGCTGGGTGTTGCGCGAAGCCTGCCGCACTGCCCATGACTGGCCCGCCGATGTTCTGGTCTCTGTGAACCTGTCACCTGCGCAGTTCCAGCGCAGCGATGTGGTGGCGGATGTACGCGAGATCCTGCTGGAAACCGCTTTCCCCGCACAGCGCCTGGAGCTGGAAATTACCGAGAACGTGATGCTCAATGACATCGAAGGCGCACTGGGCACAATGCTGTCGCTCAAAGAGCTGGGCGTTCGCCTGAACATGGACGACTTCGGCACCGGCTACTCGTCGCTGGGCTACTTGCGCACCTACCCGTTCGACAGCATCAAGATCGACAAACGCTTCATCGGCGGGCTGAACAACACCGCTGGCAGCGACCGCGCCGTGGTCCAGGCCATCATCAACCTGGGTGAAGCGATGGGGCTGACCGTGACGGCCGAAGGAGTGGAAAACGAGCAGCAGCTCAGGGCACTGCAGAAGGACCGTTGCCATGAAGTGCAAGGCTATTACCTGAGCAGGCCTCTGAACAGTGCGGGGCTCGAGGCGTTGTTGCAGCAGGCACCCCAGCGCTCGGCGCCCCACCTGTAGCGTAAGTTTGAAAGCTTGCGCAGCCCGCTCCCACAGGGATTTTCAGCACAGCTGCCGCAAGCTGCGCTCAGCCACGATTTCCGGCAGGTCGCGCCGGCGCAGGTAGGTGCGCAGCGGTTCACCGATGTTCAAACGGTCATCCACATGCTGCTCCAGCAACAGCGCCAGCCGTTCGCGGCAAAGAGCCATGCGCTGCCCTTGCTCGGGCCGCCAGACAAACTCGCTGCAGGGCGTGATGCTGGCATCGGCCACGTCCATGCCGAAAGAGTCTTCGGAAAAACGCACGATATGCACGCCGCGCTTGCCATGAAAACCGACGAAGCCCTTGAGCTGGTCGGCAGCGTTGCAGATGTCCTGTGAAGTGATGGCCATGACGTAACCTCGCAATGAAATCGGAAGATACGCACGCCAGGCGGGAAAGGGTTGCCTCTACCGGACAACTCGTGACTGGCAGCCTAACGCAAGCCATCACACAGGCGCCACGGTTTTCATCGATCAGCAACCACCGTCAACCTGTGAATGCAGCACCTCGCCCAACCATTGCATGAAGGCCTGCACCCGGCGTGGCACATGCCGCTGCCGGGCATACAACAGTGACACGGGCATGGCCGGGGCCTGCCAGCTTTCCAGTACCGAAACCAGCTCACCGCGCTGCAGGTGCTCGGCCACGCCCACCGCCGGCACCTGGATCAGCCCCAACCCGGCCAGGCAGGCCGCCGAGTAGGCCTCGGCATTGTTCACTGTGACCACGCCGGCCATGGCCTGGAAATGCAGTTCACCGTCCTGCAGAAATTCGAAACCGGCACTACGCCCCCCCAGAGTGCGCACGTAATGCACCAAGTGATGCTCGGCCAGGTCCTGCAGCGTGCGCGGCACGCCGTAGCGTGCAAGGTAGGCAGGGCTGGCACAGTTGCGCATGCTCAGTTGGCCGACCGGGCGCGCCACCACATCCAGGTCATGCAGGGCACCAATGCGCATCACGCAATCGAAGCCTTCACGCAGCAGGTCGACCTGGCGGTCGGTACAACTGAGCTCCACCTCCAGGCGCGGGAAGCGCTGCAGAAACTGCGGCAACGCCGGGATGATGACCCGGCGGGCCATCATTGTCGGCAGATCGACGCGCAGGCGCCCGGCCAGCTCGGCATCGTCGGCGCGGAACAAGCCCTCGATTTCGTCCATGCCCGACAGCAGGTCCTTGCTGCGCTCGTACAGCAAGGCGCCATCCTGGGTCGCCTGTACCCGGCGGGTGGTGCGGTTGAACAGCTGCGTACCCAGCAAACGCTCGAGCGCCCTGACCTGCTCCGACACAGTCGAACGGGGTAGCCCCAAGCTCTCGGCAGCCAGGGTGAAACTGCTGACCTCGCAGACCCGAACAAAGGTGCGCAACAACTCCAGCTTGTTCAATTCAGCCCTCGTCTATCCGGTTTTACCGAACAGTATTTCCATATTCGCTGGATTTAACAGCACCACACCGACCAATAACCTGTGCTCATCAGCCCACCATGAGGTTTTCACCATGACCCGCAAGATTGCCCTGATCACTGGCGCCAGCCGCGGCCTGGGCCGCAACACCGCAGAACACCTGGCCGCACGCGGCATCGATGTCATCGGCACTTACCACAGCAAGGCCGAGGAAGCCCACGCCGTCACCGCCCGGCTGGAGCAGGCCGGGGTCAAGGCCGTCATGCTGCAACTGGACGTCAGCGACAGCGCCAGCTTTGCCGGCTTCGCCGAATGCCTCGGCGCAACCCTGCAGCAACACTTCGGCCGCGAGCGCTTCGACTTTCTGGTGAACAATGCCGGGATCGGATTGAACGTGCCATACACCGAAACCAGCGAGGCGCAGTTCGACCAGTTGCTGAACATCCAGCTGAAAGGGCCGTTCTTCCTCACCCAGCGCCTGCTGCCGCTGCTGGTCGACAATGGCCGCATCGTCAACATTTCCACCGGCCTGGCGCGCTTTGCGCTGCCGGGGTATGCCGCCTATGCCGCGATGAAGGGGGCGATGGAGGTACTGACCCGCTATCAGGCCAAGGAACTGGGGGCGCGTGGTATTCGCGTGAACATTCTGGCGCCGGGGGCGATCGAGACCGATTTTGGCGGCGGCGTGGTGCGGGATAACCGACAGGTTAATGAATACATTGCCGGCAACACGGCGCTGGGGCGGGTGGGCTTGCCGGATGATATCGGGGCAGCGATTGCGCTGTTGCTGGAAGATGGCAACGGCTGGATCAACGGGCAACGGCTGGAGGTTTCGGGCGGGATGTTCCTCTGAATTCGGTTTTTCCGGGGCCGCATTGCGGCCCATCGCGACGCAAGGCCGCTCCTACAAGAATGCGCAATCGCACGGGGAATACGCGATCGCCTGTAGGAGCGGCCTTGTGTCGCGATGGGCTGCTCAGCAGCCCTTTGGCCCTCACGGCCGACTCTGCTCCTCATGCACCTGCACACTGGCCGTCATTCCCGCACTCAGGGTCACCCCCTCCGGCACCTGGTCCAGGCGAATCCTTACCGGTATCCGCTGCGCCAGTCGCACCCAGTTGAAGGTCGGCTCGACCTCCGGCAGCAACTGGCTGTCGGGGTTGCTGTTGCGGTCGGTGATACCACGGCTGATGCTTTCCACATGCCCTTGCATCGGTTCGCCCGCGCCCATCAGCCAGACCTTCACCGCATCCCCCACACGAATGCGTGGCAGCTTGGTTTCCTCGAAATAGGCCTGGATATAGAAGGTTGAATCGTCCACCAGGGCCATCACCGCCTCCCCGGTATTCACATAGTTGCCCTCGGCCAGGCGCAGGTTGGTGATATGCCCGCTGCGCGGCGCCCGCACTTCACTGCGCGCCAGGTTGATTTTGGCGACCTGCAATTGTGCCTCGGCCTCATGCAGCTCACCGCGGGCGATGGCCGCATTGATCTGGGCGTTTTCCCGCAATTCGGCACTGATCGCCTCCGGTCCAAGTGCGGTACGCCGGGCCGCTTCACGCTCGCGCAGGCGCAGTTGCTGGCTGCGGGTTTCGGTCACCGCACTGGCTTGGTCGAAAGCAGCCTGGAAGCGTTCGCGGTCGATGCTCATCAGCAGGTCGCCGGCCTTGACCTGCTGATTGTCACGGGCCTTCAGCTCGCGCACCCAGCCGGACACATCGGGGGCGATCACCACCACATCGGCGCGCACACGGGCATCGCGGGTCCAGGGGGTGAGCATGTAGTACTGCCACAGCTGATAGCCGGCGAAGACGGCAAGGGCCACCACACACAAGGTGACCAGGGTACGTACGGCCGCACGCATCGAAACACTCCTTTATAAAGCTCCCAGCAGTCGCACTACCAGGAACAACACACAAACGAACAACGCCGCATCGAACAGCGCTTCATGCCAGATCCAGCGCCCCAACGGCGTGGCCTGCACCACCAGACGCAACACGCCGGTAAGCACCAGCGCCATCAACACATAAACCAGGAAAGGGCTGAACAGCACGCCGCCCAATTCCCACTCACGCAACCCCATGGGATTCCTCCTGCCAACGGCACCACTTGCCCCAGCTTTTTTGCAGTTGCAGCACCGCCCCTTCGGCCAACCGCAGCGGATCGCTGGAGGGTAGACGGCGCAAGGCGCCAATGAACTGTTCGCTTGCGGCATCCAGGCTCTGTCCACGCCCTGGCGCCGGCCCTTTGGCCAGCACTGACTCTACCTGCTGCAGGTATTCACGCTCGGCCCGTCCCAACGGGGCCTGGGCGACCGCCAGGCACATGCGCAAATGCACCAGTTCGTCGCCGATATCCAGGCCGTGCAGGCCGTCGTCCCAGCGCTTGCGTTCGCTCTCGGGCAGGTCGCCGGCATGCCGCGCCAGTTGCATCAGGCGGTCGGCCATGCGCCCGCCAAACCAACTGTCGGCCCCGCGCAGGTCGCGCCGGGTCAGGCGCACCAGGTCATTCTGGGTCGCCGCGCGCAGGCGCTGGCCCAGCCAGGCCGGGTGGCGAAACACCAACAAGCGGAAGGCCATCACCGCCGCCGACACACCCACCAGCATGGCCAAGGCACTGTTGAGCATGGTGGCCACGCCGAACTGCATGGCGTTGAGCGGCGACACCAGCACGATGAAATGCAGGCAATAAGAAGTAGCCGTGGCCCCGGTCCGCGGGTGAGCCATGCCCAGCGCACCAAGAAACAGCGGCACCCCCATGCCCAGGCAGAGCATGGCGAAGCTGCTCCATTGCGGCAGCAGAATTTGCCCGACCAGAAACGCCGCCGGTATTGCCAGGAGGATCCCTCGTAAAAAGCTCAGGCCGATCTGCGCGCCATTCTCGCGGCTGGCGAACAGGCTGCAGACCACACAGGTCAGCACCAGGCCACCCGGTGCCGAAGGCCAGGCGGTGGCCAGCCAGAAACCACTCATCACCAGAAAGGCCAGCGCACTGCGTGAGCCGAACAGCAAGGCCAGCGACCAGTCGCGGTGCGCGGCCAGGCCCTGAGACACATCCTTGGGCGCCCTGCCCGCCTCCACATCCTCCAGCGCCTGGCTGGCAGCCATGGCGTAATCCAGCAGCAGTGCCATGCGTGCCAGGCAAAAGTGCTCCGCCGGGCTGATCTGATCATCGTGGGCAGCATCCCAGATGCGCTGGCGCAGAAGCAAAAGGCTCGGCTGATCGGGCTTGCCCAACAGTGCGCGCACCTCCTCCAGCCAGGGCGCCAGGCGTTCGGCCTCGCCCTCATCAAGTTGCCGCCACTGGCGGCGCACCGAACGGGAAATGCGCAGCAGCACCATCAGTTTCTGGCTCAGGCCGCGAATGGCACGAGCGCGTTGGCGCCCGCGATTGCCTTCGAACCAGGCGTGTTCGCGTTGGCTGTCGATGGCAACGATACGCCCCAGGCTCTCCAGCAGGCCTTTGCGCGCCTCGTCTTCACCGCCCAGCATGGCACTGGCGGCCTGCAGGCCGTTCTGCCAGGCCTGACGTGCCTGCCCGCCCAGTTGCTGCTCTACCCGCATGGGCCAGAGCAAGGCGCTGCTGGCGGTGGCACAGAAGATACCCAGGCAGATCTCGGTACAGCGCGCCACGGCCTGGTCGAACACCTGCAACGGGTGATCGATGGCCGGCAGGGCAATGATCGCCGCCGTGTAGCCTGCCAAAACGAAGGCATAGGCCCAGGCGCTGCGCAACTGGGTGGAGGCGGCGGTGCACAGGGCCAGCCACAGGGCCAGGGTGAGCAGGAACAGACCGGGGGTCTGGGCAAACAGACCGATGAACAGCACCGACATAAACGTGCCGACCAGGGTGCCGGCCAGCCGCGCCAGGCCCTTCTGCACCACCATGCCTGACAACGGCTGGGCGACGATGAAAGCGGTCATCAGGGCCCAGGACGGTTGCTCCAGGCCCCAGCGCATCGCCAACCACAGGGCCAGGCCGCCACCGAGCAGGGTCTTGATGGCGAACTTGAGGGCGAGGCTGCTGGGAGCGAACAGGGCCTGGAAGGTGATGGGCACGAGACGGACCTTGAGGGGATGGTCTTGTAGAAAGATAGACAATGGTGGGAAGGATAAAGCGGAAACGATTAATTAGCTAGCTAATCATCTTTGTTATGGACAGGCTCTCCTGTGCTGCCCTCTTCGCGGGCATGCCCGCTCCCACATGGGACCGCGCACAGTCCGAATCCTGTGAAGTCATTGTGGGAGCGGGCGTGCCCGCGAAGAGGCCGGTACAGGCAACACAAAAATTGCAGGCAAAAAAATGGGCGACCGAAGTCGCCCTAAATGCCTTGCGTGCTCGTGTACCCGGAAGGTCAGCGTGGTTTGCGCTTGTTCGAGTCCTTCCAGATGAAAATGCCCAGACCGGCAAAGAATGCGACCATCAACCCGACCGTTACCACTCCGGCGATAACCACGTTGTCGAAGAACATGCTGGCCTCCCCATTCGTTTGCCGTTGTCCGATGGGTGCAAGTTAACCAATGTGGAGGCGGGGAAAATTGATCGGGGTCAATGGTGCCCGGGGCCGGGCACGCGAGGCGGGTGCAGGGTTGACCTGCGTCAAGTTTCAGCGCTTCTTCGGCTTGCCCTTGGGCTTCTTTTTCTTGGCACTGTTCAACGGCAGGGCCTGCTCGAACGCATTGCGCATTTCGTTCAGGCGCTTTTCCTTGAGGTCGTGGACGCGCTTGGCGCGTTCGGCATCGAAATCGATGAGGTTGTCTTGGCTCATGGGTGGGCTCGACGATCAACTGAGACTTGCATGATGAAGCCAGGCGCTGGCGCTGACCAGCCCCATGTCAGACTTCGATGTCCACCAGCAGCCCCTGGCGTACATGCTCGCCCATCAATGGCGCTACCGGCACGGTGTTGTCGGCGTTGACCTCGTCACCCGGCATTGCACTGTAGCGTTCGTCGTCGCCCTTCTGCCGACGTTGCTGCTGGCGGCGCTGCTCGTCGCGCAGCAGCAGCGCCTGCTCCTGCGGGTCACGCTGCTGCTTGAGGTCGATGGCACTTTCACCGGATGCAGGCTGGGTCGGCACCACCGGCTTGATGTCGGGTGTCGGCTTGACCGGGTCCTGTTGCGAGGTCACCGGGGCGGCACTGAGCGGAATGATCGGTGGCAGCATGGACGTTCTCCTATGCCCCCCTGTATCGGCAGGCGCGGGTTTACCTTGATGGCATGCACAACACTTATTCGGCTTCGTCGTCAGGGTTGTCGTCGCTTGGCGGGCTGGCCTCGCTCCAGGGCCGCTTGTACACCTGCTGCCAGACCGCGTCCATGTGCTCGCGCAGCACCTGCGGCGCGCCCTTGAGCGAGGCGCTGTCCTCACGCTCACCGCCGATCGGCTCTTCACCTGCCGGGGTGATCAGCGACTGGCCGGTGATGCTATAGCTGGCCTGCCCCTCGCGCATCTCGATGGCGATGTCGTGCGGGTCGATGCCACCGCCACAGAATGCGTGGCTGGCAACCGTCACCTCGGCGATGCCGTCCTTGTTCAGGTCGCCGACATCGCTGACGTCGTTATAGAAGTCCACATCCAGGTCCAGGCCCGGGCAGGTGGTTTCCTGTTCGATCTGCCAGCGCGCCTTGAAAGCGTCATTTTCGGCCTTGCGCCCGTACAGCGTGGCCTTGAGTACCACCTTGTCAACTTCCTGCTCGCTTTCCGGGTCGCTGGCCTGGCCATCGCTGCGGCTCAACACCAGCAGGCCTTCACCGTCGCGGTCACGAAAGTGCACGCTCTTGATCGGCGTCTGCACGCCCAGCACCTCGAGCTGTTCGATCGGGATGGCGGGCAAGGTCTCGAAGTTTTTCTGCTCGCAGGCGGCCAGCAGCAACAGGCTGCCCACGGCCATCGAAGCGCTGATCCAGCGGTGCTTGGCAGACATGTTGATCCGGAGCCCTCGTCGGCAGCACGGTGGGGGACGATGAAGCGGCTAGACTGTTGCTACCTATCGCACTTCGGCACCTTTCGATGCGCTCGGCACTTTGGTCTGACCGGCCGATCCGTTAACATAACCGGCTTTTTCATCGCGGGAGTTCAGGCAGTATGGCGCAGCAGTATCAACCGGGGCAACGCTGGATCAGCGACAGCGAAGCCGAGCTCGGCCTGGGTACCATCCTGGCGCAGGATGGCCGCCTGTTGACCGTGCTCTACCCGGCCACTGGCGACACCCGCCAGTATTCCCTGCGCAATGCGCCGCTGACCCGCGTGCGCTTCTCGCCAGGTGACCAGATCACCCACTTCGAAGGCTGGAAGTTGACCGTGCGCGAGGTCGAGGACATCGACGGGCTGATGGTCTACCACGGCCTGGACGGGCAGAACCAGCCGCGCACCCTGCCAGAAACCCAGTTGTCGAACTTCATCCAGTTCCGCCTGGCCAGCGACCGCCTGTTCGCCGGGCAGATCGACCCGCTCTCGTGGTTCAGCCTGCGCTACAACACCCTGCAGCACACCAGCAAGCAGATGCAGTCGGCGCTGTGGGGCCTGGGCGGCTGCCGTGCCCAACCCATCGCCCACCAGTTGCACATCGCCCGCGAAGTCGCCGACCGCAGCGCGCCACGCGTCTTGTTGGCCGACGAAGTGGGCCTGGGCAAAACCATCGAGGCCGGCTTGGTGATCCACCGCCAGCTGCTGTCGGGCCGCGCCAGCCGCGTTCTGATCCTGGTACCGGAAAACCTCCAGCACCAGTGGCTGGTGGAAATGCGCCGCCGCTTCAACCTGCAGGTGGCCCTGTTCGACGCCGAGCGTTTCATCGAAAGCGACGCCAGCAACCCGTTCGAGGATGCCCAGCTGGCGCTGGTGGCCCTGGAGTGGCTGGTCGACGACGAAAAGGCCCAGGACGCGCTGTTCGCTGCCGGCTGGGACCTGATGGTGGTGGACGAAGCTCACCACCTGGTCTGGCACGAAGACCAGGTCAGCGCCGAATACGGCCTGGTCGAACAGCTGGCCCAGGTGATCCCGGGCGTGCTGCTGCTCACCGCCACCCCCGAGCAGCTCGGCCAGGACAGTCACTTCGCCCGCCTGCGCCTGCTCGACCCCAACCGTTTCCACGACCTGGCCGCCTTCCGCGCCGAGAGTGAGCACTATCGCCCGGTGGCCGAAGCCGTACAGGAACTGCTCGACGAAGGCCGCCTGTCGCCCAAGGCCCACGCCACCATCCAGGGCTTCCTGGGTGCCGAAGGCGAAGCCTTGCTGGCTGCGGTCAGCGACGGCGATACCCAGGCCAGCGCGCGCCTGATCCGTGAGCTGCTCGACCGCCACGGCACCGGCCGCGTGCTGTTCCGTAACACCCGCGCGGCGATCCAGGGCTTCCCTGAGCGCCAGCTGCACCCTTACCCACTGGCGACGCCCGAGCAGTACCGCGACCTGCCAGCCGGCGAACATGCCGAGCTGTACCCGGAAGTCGCCTTCCAGGCCCAGGGCGAGGTGGCCGATGACGAGCGCTGGTGGCGTTTCGACCCGCGCGTCGACTGGCTGATCGACACCCTGAAGATGCTAAAGCGTACCAAGGTGCTGGTGATCTGCGCCCATGCCGAAACCGCGATGGACCTGGAGGACGCCCTGCGCGTGCGCTCCGGAATCCCGGCCTCGGTGTTCCATGAGGGCATGAGCATCCTCGAACGCGACCGCGCCGCCGCCTACTTCGCTGACGAAGAGTTCGGCGCGCAGGTGCTGATCTGCTCCGAGATCGGCAGTGAAGGCCGCAACTTCCAGTTTGCCCACCATCTGGTGATGTTCGACCTGCCAGCGCACCCCGACCTGCTAGAACAGCGCATCGGCCGCCTCGACCGTATCGGCCAGAAGCACACCATCCAGCTGCATATCCCGTACCTGCAGGACAGCCCGCAAGAGCGCCTGTTCCAGTGGTACCACGAAGGCCTCAACGCCTTCCTCAACACCTGCCCTACCGGCAACGCCCTGCAGCACCAGTTCGGCCCGCGCCTGCTGCCACTGCTTGAAGGTGGCGAAAGCAAGGCCTGGGAAGCCCTGGTGGCCGACGCCCGCAGCGAACGCGAACGCCTGGAAGCCGAACTGCATACCGGCCGTGACCGTCTGCTGGAGCTCAACTCCGGCGGTGCCGGCGAAGGCCAGGCGCTGGTCGAGGACATTCTCGAACAGGACGACCAGTTCGCCCTGCCGATCTACATGGAAACCCTGTTCGACGCCTTCGGCATCGACAGTGAAGACCATTCCGAGAACGCCCTGATCCTCAAGCCGAGCGAAAAGATGCTCGACGCCAGCTTCCCGCTGGGTGACGACGAAGGCGTGACCATCACCTACGACCGTGGCCAGGCGCTGTCGCGCGAGGACATGCAGTTCCTCACCTGGGAACACCCGATGGTACAAGGCGGCATGGACCTGGTGCTGTCCGGCTCGATGGGCAACACCGCCGTGGCGCTGATCAAGAACAAGGCGCTCAAACCCGGGACCGTGCTGCTTGAACTGCTGTTCGTCAGCGAGGTGGTGGCACCGCGCAGCCTGCAACTGGGGCGTTACCTGCCACCGGCGGCATTGCGCTGCCTGCTCGATGCCAACGGCAACGACCTGGCGTCCCGCGTGGCCTTCGAAACCCTCAACGACCAGCTGGAAAGCGTGCCACGCGCCAGCGCCAACAAGTTCGTCCAGGCCCAGCGTGACGTGCTGGCCCAGCGCATCGGCAGCGGCGAGGCCAAGGTCATGCCGGCCCACGTCGAGCGCGTGGCCGAGGCCCAGCGCCGCCTTACAGCGGAGGCCGACGAAGAACTGGCCCGTCTGGTCGCCCTGCAAGCGGTCAACCCGAGCGTGCGCGACAGCGAGATCGAAGCGCTGCGCAAGCAGCGCGAAGAGGGCCTGGCGATGCTGGAAAAGGCCGCCCTGCGCCTGGAAGCCATTCGCGTGCTGGTGGCTGGCTAGTCTTTCCCCGCTCCTACAAATGCGAGCCAATATTCTTGGCGGCGATTGATTCCATAACCAAATCGTAGGAATCAATGTGCCATTAGTCAGGAAGGCTTAAACACCTCTTCCTATACTGCCTCTGGACAGTCTGCACAGGGTTTAGCGCAGACGAGTGAAAACTCGATCATGAGGCATTCCATGGAATGGCTGGGGCTGCAACTGTTCGCCGACCTGCCGGCAACCGGGCGCATCGTCATCGATTGCCGGCATGAACCGTTCCTGGTTCTGCTTGCCTACCTCGTCGCCTGTGCGGCCTGCTTCGCCACGCTGGACATGGCCGAGCGACAATCCCACAGCGAAGACCCCACCGCCCACCGACAATGGAACATGCTCGGTGCCTGCTGCCTGGCAGGTGGCATCTGGGCCATGCATTTCATCAGCATGCTGGCCTTCCGGGCACCAGTGGAAGTGCACTACGACGCTTCCCTGACCATCCTTTCGCTGCTCATCGCACTGGCCGTCGCCTGGCTGGCCATGCACAGCCTCGACCGCAGCCAGATGCGCGCAATCCATTACCTGCGAAGTGCGGTACTGATCGGCCTGGGCATCATCCTGATGCACTTCGTAGGCATGGCCGCCCTGGAAACCGGTGCCCGCCAGTACTACCAGACCGGCCTGCTGCTGGCCTCTGCCACCATTGCCCTGCTCACCAGCCTGACCGCGCTATACCTGGCCCGCTACTTCCGGCAGGGCAGCGGTACCTTGCACCAGGCCATGAAGTACGGCGCCAGCCTGCTGATGGCTGGTGGTATCGTTGCCACCCACTTTACCGCGATGTCGGCCATGACCCTGGTCATCCCGGCCGACACCGCCCTGCGCCTGCCCTCTGGCGACAACAGCCTGCAACTGGCGCTGGGCATCGGCTTCATCACCATGCTGATCAGTGCTGCCAGCATCAGTACCGCACTGGCCGACAAGAAGCTGCAAAGCAAGGAGCACGACCTGCGCCGGGTCAGCGTGCTGCTCAGCCAACTGGACCAGGCCCGCGCTTCGCTGCAGCAGGCCGCGCACTACGACGCCCTGACCAACCTGGTCAACCGCCGCGGTTTCAACCAGGTGTTCGCCGAACGCCTGGCCGAGCACCAGGCCACGGAAAGCCACCTGGCGGTGATGTTCCTCGACATCGACCATTTCAAGCGCATAAACGACAGCCTCGGTCACGACGCCGGCGACGAACTGCTCAAAGTGATCGCCGGACACATCAAGGCCGCCACCCGAAACCGCGACCTGGTCGCACGCCTGGGCGGCGACGAGTTCTGCGTGGTCACCAGCCTCACCAACCGCGACGAAGCCCGCCACCTGGCCCAGCGCATCATGCAGAGGATGAAAGAGCCCATAAACCTGGGCGGCCGGCGCATGGTCATGACCACCAGCATCGGCATCAGCATCTTCCCCGACGACGGCACCACCGCCGAAGAGCTGCTCAAGCATGCAGACCTTGCCCTGTACCAGTCCAAGGGTAACGGGCGCAACAGCCTGAACTTCTTCAACGACAGCCTGAAGACCCAGGCCTCGATTGCTCTGCAACTGGAAGAGGAACTGCGGGTGGCGCTGCTCGAGGAGCATGGGCTATGCGTGCACTACCAGCCGATCTTCGACCTGCGCAGCAGGCAAGTGGCCAAACTGGAGGCCCTGGTGCGCTGGCAACACCCGCAACACGGCCTGCTCGGGCCTGATCGTTTTGTCGCCATCGCAGAGGCCAACGGGCTGATCATCGACCTCGATCTGTGGGTGCTGCGCCACGCCTGCACCGACCTGGCCTATCTGCAGCGCCACGGTCATGGAAACCTCAAGGTCACGGTCAATTGTTCGGCCGTCACCCTCAGTCACGACGAACTGCCCAACGAAGTGGAAAAGGCGCTGTTCCACGCCGGGCTCGCACCCCGACAGCTGGAACTGGAAGTGACCGAGAACGCCTTGATGGGTGACATCCAGCGCACGGTTAACCTGCTCACGCGCATACGCGCCCTGGGCGTGGCGCTGTCGATCGATGACTTCGGCACCGGCTACTCGTCGCTGGCCTACCTCAAGCGCCTGCCGCTGGACGTGCTTAAGGTCGACCGCAGCTTCCTGCAGGATGTGCCGGGCAGCCAGAAGGATCGCGAAATTGTCCAGGCGATCATCGTCATGGCGCATACCCTGCATCTGCAGGTGGTCAGCGAGGGCGTGGAAACCGCCGAACAGCTGGCGTTTCTCCAAGCCCACGGCTGCGACTACCTGCAGGGCTACCTGCTGGCCCCCCCGGAGCCGCTGGCCGAACTACGCTCGCTACTGGAGCGGGTTCGGCACAAGGGCGGCGTGTTCAGCCCTTGCTGCGATACAGCTCAACCAGGGTCGCCGGATCCTTTTGCAGGTACCCCTGGCTTGCGTGCAGGCGCATCAATTGTGCGGCAAGGCCACTGAGCGGCGTCGCCGACCCTTGCTCGCGGGAGAACTTGACCGCGCCATCGAGGTCCTTGAGCAGCGTGCGCACATGCCACTTGATCGGCTCGAAGCGGCTCTCGGCCATTTGCGGAGCGAGGATCTGCAACGGTCTGGAGTCGGCAAAACCACCCGCCAGCGCTTCGGCGATCAGCGTCGCGTCGACACCGGACTGTTCAGCCAAGGCAACCACTTCGGCGATTACCAGAGCATTGCAGGCCACGATCATCTGGTTGCAGGCCTTGGTCACCTGGCCTGCGCCCACCGCGCCCATATGCGTCACGCGCTGGCCAAGTACCTGCAGTACCGGGCGC
Organism: Pseudomonas sp. S1(2024); assembly: GCF_046557535.1. Lineage (NCBI taxonomy): Bacteria > Pseudomonadati > Pseudomonadota > Gammaproteobacteria > Pseudomonadales > Pseudomonadaceae > Pseudomonas > Pseudomonas sp. S1(2024). The sequence goes on along the minus strand of NZ_JBKGFP010000092.1, from coordinate 61,605 downwards.
GCACGCTCCAGGTCGGCTGCCTCGCCACCGACCATGATCGCCAGGGTGCCGGCTTCGGCCCCGGGGGTGCCCCCGGACACTGGCGCGTCCAGCCAGGCCATGCCGCACAGCGCTGCCAGTTCGGCGGCCATTTCACGAGTGGCGGTTGGCTCCAGGCTGGAGAAATCGACCAGTAACTGGCCGCTGCGTCCGCCCTGGGCAATGCCTTGCTCGCCGAACACCACCTCGCGGACCACGGCCGTGTCGGCCAGGCACAGCAGCACCATGTCGCTGTCGCGGCACAGTTCGGCAGGGCTGCTGGCCAGGCGCGCGCCAGCCGCGACCAGTGCAGCGCACTTGTCCGGGCTGCGGTTCCATACCGTCAGCGGGTAACCCGCTGCCAGCAGGCGCCGGCACATGGGCAGGCCCATCAGGCCGATGCCGGCGAATCCAAGCGAAGGTAGTGCAGTGCTCATCAATGACTCCGGACAAATTCGATATTGATCCGGGCCGCTTTGCGGCCTTCGTGGGCGCGCCCGCTCCCACAGGACCAGCGCTGGTCTGAAGAGCAACATCTGACCTGTGGGAGCGGGCATGCCCGCGAAGGGCTGTAAGGCAGCCCCCATTACGCATCCCGTAAACTGTTACCGCCACGCCGAATTGTTACTTCCCTCTACCCGCCTTGAGCGCCTTCAAGCACCAAAACGGGGCTGCTGCGCATTTTCGCGCACCAAAAGCGATCATGCCTCTGTCGGGCGCTTTGCCTGAATCACGATGAACGGCGAAACCACCACCGCCCAGATCTCTGGATCGCGGCTTTGCAGGTCCAGGGCCTGCTCGGCGGTTACCGGACCAACAGTGCCATCACTACGCCACTTGGCGAAGATCTCGCTGCGATTCTCGGCCATCGCCTCGGCAACGGTGATCAGGTCGAGGCTCGGGTCGACCCAAATCAGGTCACCCTTGGCCCAGAAACGCTCCAGCGCTTTCCACTCGATGATTGCCGTCTCGCCAAGCAATTTGGCATAGAGGGTGCTTGTTTGATCAGTCATGGGTGGTATCCGCAAAAATCGGCCAATAAAAAAGGTCGGCATTTTTGCAGAAAAACCCGGTTTCAAATATGTAATTTGGTCGATTGATCCCGAACTTGTGGGGCGGGGTCGCAGATGCAGGCAGTTTGATGGCGCCTTTCTGTATCTTTGTGTCGATCAAGCGACAACCCAGGAAGCAGGCACTTTTCGACCGCTTTTCAAGCGCTCGAACAGCGCTCTACACTGTACCGGTACAGTTCCGGGACATGTTCCGGGGGAAGGTGGGCTTGCGCGTTGGCATGGCCACGCCGCAAATCCCGCCCGGTCTGTAGCCCTGGCCGCCAGGACTATAAGAATTACAACAGAATGAGTGGAGCACTATGATCAAGATTTCCAAGCTGTTCGCCGCAATGGTTCTGGCAGGGGTAGCCAGCCATTCGTTTGCCGCCGATACCATCAAGATCGGGATTGCAGGCCCCAAGACCGGCCCTGTGACCCAGTACGGCGACATGCAATTCATCGGCGCAAAGCAAGCCATCAAGGATATCAACGCCGCGGGCGGCGTGGATGGCAAGATGCTCGAAGCCAAGGAATACGACGACGCCTGCGATCCTAAACAGGCCGTGGCAGTCGCCAACAAAGTGGTCAACGACGGCGTCAAGTTCGTCATTGGCCACCTGTGCTCCAGCTCTACCCAGCCTGCGTCCGACATCTACGAAGACGAAGGCGTGATCATGATCACCCCGGCCGCGACCTCCCCGGAAATCACCGCACGTGGCTACAAGCTGATCTTCCGCACCATCGGCTTGGACAGCGCCCAGGGCCCGGCTGCCGGCAACTACATCGCCGACCACGTCAAGCCGAAGGTTGTCGCCGTTCTGCACGACAAGCAGCAGTACGGTGAAGGCATCGCTACCGCGGTCAAGCAGACCCTGGAGAAGAAAGGCACCAAGGTGGCCGTCTTTGAAGGTCTGAACGCCGGTGACAAGGACTTCTCCTCGATCATCCAGAAGCTCAAGCAGAACAACGTCGACTTCGTCTACTACGGCGGCTACCACCCAGAGCTGGGCCTGATCCTGCGTCAGGCTCAGGAAAAGGGCCTGAAAGCCAAGTTCATGGGCCCGGAAGGCGTGGGCAACGACTCCATCTCGCAAATCGCCCAGAACGCCTCCGAAGGCCTGCTGGTGACCCTGCCGAAGTCGTTCGACGCGGACCCTGCGAACAAGAAGATCGTCGACGCCATCAAGGCTGACGGCAAGGACCCAAGCGGCCCGTTCGTGTTCCCGGCCTACTCGGCTGTCGAGCTGATCGCCCAGGGCATCAAGGAAGCCAAGTCCGAAGATGCCGACAAGGTGGCAGCCGCCATCCACAAAGGTACCTTCAAGACCCCGACCGGTGACCTGTCGTTCGACGACAAAGGCGACCTGAAAGACTTCAAGTTCGTGGTCTACGAATGGCACTTCGGCAAGCCGAAGACCGAAGTCTCCCCTCAGTAACTGCGTGACTAATAGCTGACCGTAGAAGCCCACTGTGCGAGCAGTGGGCTTTGTTTTACGAGGTTCATGGGCCTGATCCCCGCGATCCGGGGGCGGGCTCACCTGAAAATCTTAAAACCGTCACCCGCGGTTTCCTGGCCTACCCCCGCCAGCGAAATGCAAATCAGGTTTTTAGGAGCGCTGTAATGCCTGAGATCTACCATTTCTTCCAACAACTGGTTAATGGATTGACCATCGGCAGCACCTATGCCTTGATCGCCATCGGCTACACGATGGTGTACGGCATCATTGGCATGATCAACTTCGCCCACGGCGAGGTGTATATGATCGGTTCCTACGTGGCCTTCATCGCCCTGGCGGGCCTGGCCATGATGGGTATCCATTCGCTGCCTGTCCTGATGACCGTCGCCTTTGTCGCGACGATCTTCGTCACCAGTGCCTATGGCTACAGCATCGAACGGGTTGCCTACCGCCCCCTGCGCAACAGCAACCGTCTGATCCCGCTGATTTCCGCCATCGGCATGTCGATCTTCCTGCAGAACACCGTCCTGCTGTCGCAAGATTCCAAGGACAAGTCCATCCCCAACCTGATCCCCGGAAGCTTCTCGTTCGGGCCAGGCGGCGCGGAGGAAGTACTGATCAGCTACATGCAGATCCTGGTGTTCGTGGTCACCCTGGTGGCCATGACCTGCCTCACGCTGTTCATCTCCCGTTCCCGCCTGGGCCGCGCCTGCCGCGCCTGCGCCGAGGACATCAAGATGGCCAACCTGCTGGGCATCAACACCAACAACATCATCGCCCTCACTTTCGTCATCGGTGCCGCCCTGGCGGCGGTGGCGGCCGTGCTGCTGAGCATGCAGTACGGGGTGATCAACCCCAACGCCGGTTTCCTGGTGGGCCTGAAGGCCTTCACCGCGGCGGTGCTGGGTGGCATCGGCAGCATTCCGGGCGCCATGCTCGGCGGGCTGGTGCTGGGCGTGGCCGAAGCGTTCGGTGCCGATATCTTCGGCGACCAGTACAAGGACGTGGTGGCATTCGGCTTGTTGGTTCTTGTCCTGCTATTCCGGCCGACCGGCATCCTGGGCCGCCCGGAGGTTGAAAAAGTATGAACAGAAATCTCAAACAGGCGTTCTTCAGCGCCTTGCTGGTATGGGCCGTGGCCTTCCCGGTACTGGGCCTGAAACTGAGCATCGACGGCATCAGCCTGTCCGTGCACAGCCAGGGCTCGTTCAACCTCAGCATCATTGCCCTGTGCTCGGTGCTGATGTTCCTGCGCGTGCTGTTCGACAAGCAGTGGAACTCGGTAATGGGCCGCCGTTCGGATCGCAAGCTGATCCCGCCGGCGGTCAGCAACTACCTGACCCTGCCGAAAACCCAGCGCTACGTGATCATCGGCCTGATCGTCGCGGCACTGGTATGGCCGTTCTTCGGCTCGCGCGGCGCGGTCGACATTGCCACGCTGATCCTGATCTACGTGTTGCTGGGCCTGGGCCTGAACATCGTGGTCGGTTTGGCAGGCCTGCTCGACCTCGGTTACGTCGGCTTCTACGCCGTCGGTGCCTACAGCTACGCCATGCTCTCGCACTACCTGGGCTGGAGCTTCTGGGTATGCCTGCCGATCGCCGGCCTCATGGCCGCTACCTTCGGTTTCCTGCTCGGCTTCCCGGTGCTGCGCCTGCGCGGTGACTACCTGGCGATCGTGACCCTCGGCTTCGGCGAGATCATCCGCCTGTTCCTGCGTAACCTCACCGACTGGACCGGCGGCCCCAACGGCATCAGCAACATTCCCAAGCCGGAGTTCTTCGGCCTGACCTTCGAACGCCGTGCCGCCGAAGGCATGCAGACGTTCCATGAGTTCTTCGGGCTGGAATACAACTCGATCAACAAGGTCATTTTCCTCTATCTGGTGGCCCTGCTGCTGGCCCTGCTGGCGCTGTTCGTGATCAACCGCCTGCTGCGCATGCCGATCGGCCGCGCCTGGGAAGCCCTGCGCGAAGACGAGATCGCCTGCCGCGCTCTGGGCCTGAACCCGACCGTGATCAAGCTGTCGGCATTCACCCTGGGCGCCTGCTTCGCCGGTTTCGCCGGCAGCTTCTTCGCTGCGCGCCAAGGCCTGGTGACGCCGGAGTCGTTCACCTTCATCGAGTCGGCGATCATCCTCGCCATCGTCGTGCTCGGCGGCATGGGCTCACAACTGGGCGTGATCCTCGCGGCCATCGTGATGATCCTGCTGCCCGAGCTGATGCGTGAGTTCAGCGAATACCGGATGCTGATGTTCGGTGCGCTGATGGTGTTGATGATGATCTGGCGTCCGCAAGGCCTGCTGCCTATGCAACGTCCACACATGGAGCTGCGTCGATGAGCCGCGAAATTCTGCAAGTCAGCGGCCTGAGCATGCGCTTCGGCGGCTTGTTGGCGGTCAACGGCGTGGGCCTGACCGTAAAGGAAAAACAGGTGGTGGCACTGATCGGCCCGAACGGCGCCGGCAAGACCACCGTGTTCAACTGCCTGACCGGCTTCTACAAGCCCAGCGGCGGCACCATCCTGCTCGATGGCCAGCCGATCCAGGGCCTGGCCGGGCATCAGATCGCCCGCAAGGGCGTGGTGCGAACATTCCAGAACGTGCGCCTGTTCAAGGAAATGACCGCGCTGGAAAACCTGCTGATCGCCCAGCACCGCCACCTCAACACCAACTTCTTCGCCGGCCTGTTCAAGACCCCAAGCTTCCGCCGCAGCGAGAAGGAGGCCATGGAGCGCGCGCAGTACTGGCTGGAGAAGGTCAACCTGACCGAGTTCGCCAACCGTACCGCCGGCACCCTCGCCTACGGGCAGCAGCGCCGCCTGGAAATCGCCCGCTGCATGATGACCCAGCCGCGCATCATCATGCTCGACGAACCGGCTGCGGGCCTGAACCCGAAGGAAACCGAAGACCTCAAGGCGCTGATCGCCTACCTGCGTGAGTCGCACAACGTCACCGTGCTGCTGATCGAGCACGACATGAAGCTGGTGATGAGCATTTCCGACCATATCGTGGTGATCAACCAGGGCACCCCCCTGGCCCACGGCACGCCGGAAGAGATCCGCGACAACCCTGACGTGATCAAAGCCTACCTGGGGGAAGCGTAAATGCTGAAGTTCGAGAACGTTTCCACCTTCTACGGCAAGATCCAGGCGCTGCACAGCGTCAATGTGGAGATCAACCAGGGCGAGATCGTCACCCTGATCGGCGCCAACGGCGCCGGCAAGTCAACCTTGCTGATGACCTTGTGCGGCTCGCCGCAGGCGCACAGCGGCAGCATCAAGTACCTGGGTGAAGAGCTGGTCGGCCAGCCGTCTTCGCACATCATGCGCAAGAGCATCGCGGTGGTACCGGAAGGCCGCCGCGTGTTCTCCCGCCTGACCGTCGAGGAAAACCTGGCAATGGGTGGTTTCTTCACCGACAAGGGCGATTACCAGGAGCAGCTGGACAAGGTGTTGCAGCTGTTCCCGCGCCTGAAGGAGCGTTATATCCAGCGTGGCGGCACCATGTCCGGTGGCGAGCAGCAGATGCTCGCCATTGGCCGGGCGCTGATGAGCAAGCCCAAGCTGCTGCTGCTCGACGAGCCATCGCTGGGTCTGGCGCCAATCATCATCCAGCAGATCTTCGACATCATCGAACAGCTGCGCCGTGATGGCGTGACGGTGTTCCTGGTGGAGCAGAACGCCAACCAGGCGCTGAAGATCGCTGACCGGGCGTATGTGCTGGAGAACGGCCGGGTGGTGATGCAGGGTACTGGGGAAGCACTGCTGACCGACCCGAAGGTGCGCGACGCGTACCTGGGGGGTTGACCTGGAAAAGGGCCATCTACTGGCCCTTTTTTCTACCTGTCAGAAATGTATTGCCTGTACTGGCCCTATCGCCGGCAAGCCAGCTCCCACAGATACCCCGCAGTTCCTGAAAGTTGTGGGGGCCTGTGGGAGCTGGCTTGCCGGCGATAGGGCCAGCACAGGCAACCATTAACTTGTGATCCAGCGCCAGCCTGAGTAACGTGGCCGGCTTTCATGGCAAAGATTTCCCCGGAGCCCGCCCCATGCGCCTCACCCCCACCCTGCTGCTCACCGCCCTGCTGCCCTTGTTCGCAGGCTGCCAGCTCATGGCTGACACCCCCAGCGACCCGAACATCGGCACTACGCGCATGCAGGGCGAGCTGCGTGCCGGCGGTGGCCAGCTGCTGTTCAAGCCGTGCAGCGAAAACCGTACTTTCGTGATCAACGACGTCGCCGCAACCGGCATCCTGCAGGAAGCCGCCAACCTCGCCAAGGACGCCAACGACAAACTGTTCGCCGACGTCCGTGGCCACCTCACCGGCAGCAGGCAGGCCAACAACGACGGCCAGCTGGAAGTTCGCCGCCTGTACCGCCTGGAACCTTCCACCCGCGCCTGTGAAGACCCTAACTTCAAGCAGCTGACCCTGCGCGCCAACGGCCATGAGCCGGAATGGGACATCAAGGCCAGCGGCAAAGGCATGGTGCTCAACCGCGTCGGCCAGGATCCCCTGCCCCTGCCCTTTCTGGAAGAAGAAGTGCCCGGCGGCGGCCTGACCCTGACCAGCGAAGCCAACGGCCAGCACGTGGAGCTGTGGGTCGCGCCACAACGCTGTGTAGACACCGCCACCGGCGCCATCCGCCACTTGCGTGCCGAACTGCGCATCGACGGCAAGAGCCTGCTGGGCTGCGGTTACTATGGCGGTGCACGCGACAACTGATCGCCGGGTGCTTTTATCCTGCCAGTCGGGGCGGCGAACAGCTTATACTTGGCGGTTTGTGTAAAGCCGCCGGCCGCCCATGGCCGGGATACTGGACCCTGCCATGCTACGAATCACCGAACTGAAGCTGCCCCTGGACCATCCCGACGAAGCCCTGCGTGAAGCGATCGTCCAGCGCCTGGGCATCCGCGACGAGCAACTGCTCAGCTTCAACCTGTTCAAGCGCAGCTACGATGCGCGCAAGAAGAACAGCGAACTGCTGTTCATCTACACCATCGACCTGGAAGCCAGCAACGAAGCCGAGCTGCTCAGCAAGTTCGCCGACGATCGCAATATCGGCCCGGCGCCAGACGTAACCTACAAGTTCGTCGGCAAGGCCCCTGCCGATCTGCAGGAGCGCCCGATCGTGGTCGGCTTCGGCCCGTGCGGCATCTTCGCCGGCCTGTTGCTGGCACAGATGGGCTTCAAGCCGATCATCCTCGAGCGCGGCAAGGAAGTACGTCAGCGCACCAAGGACACCTGGGGCCTGTGGCGCAAGAGCGTGCTCAACCCCGAGTCCAACGTGCAGTTCGGCGAAGGCGGTGCCGGTACCTTCTCCGACGGCAAGCTGTACAGCCAGATCAAGGACCCGCAGCACCACGGCCGCAAGGTGCTGGAGGAGTTCGTCAAGGCCGGTGCGCCGGACGAGATCCTGTACATCAACAAGCCGCACATCGGTACCTTCCGCCTCACCGGCATGGTCGAGCAGATGCGTCAGGACATGATCGCCCTCGGCGCCGAAGTGCGCTTCCAGCAGAAGGTCACCGACCTGCTGATCGAGGATGGGCAACTGACCGGCGTGGTGCTGGAGAGCGGCGAACAGCTGCACTCGCGCCATGTGGTGCTAGCGCTGGGCCACAGTGCCCGCGACACCTTCCGCATGCTGCACGCCAAAGGCGTGTACATGGAAGCCAAACCGTTCTCGGTGGGCTTCCGTATCGAGCACCCGCAAACGCTGATCGACAAGGCGCGCCTGGGCAAGTACGCCGGTCACCCGAAACTCGGTGCCGCCGACTACAAACTGGTGTACCACGCCAAGAATGGCCGCTCGGTGTACAGCTTCTGCATGTGCCCAGGCGGCACCGTGGTCGCAGCAACCAGCGAGCCAGGCCGGGTGGTTACCAACGGCATGAGCCAGTACTCGCGTAACGAGCGCAACGCCAACTCCGGCATCGTCGTCGGCATCGACCCCGAGCGCGATTACCCGGGCGGCCCGCTGGCCGGCATCGAGCTGCAGGAACGCCTGGAAGCCCACGCCTACGTGATGGGCGGCAGCAACTACCAGGCCCCGGCACAGCTGGTGGGTGACTTCGTCGCTGGCCGGCCGTCGACTGCACTGGGCAGTGTCGAGCCGTCCTACAAACCGGGCGTGACCTTGGGCGACCTGGCGCCGAGCCTGCCGGACTTCGCCATCGAAGCCATTCGCGAGGCGCTGCCAGCGTTCGACCGGCAGATCAAGGGCTACAACCTGCATGATGCAGTGCTGACCGGGATCGAGACCCGCACCTCCTCGCCGCTGCGCATTACCCGCGGTGAGGACTTCCAGAGCCTGAACCTCAAGGGGCTGTTCCCGGCGGGTGAAGGGGCCGGGTATGCGGGCGGGATCCTGTCGGCGGGTGTCGATGGGATTCGCATCGCTGAGGCGGTGGCGCGGGATATGCTCGGCCTCTGAGTCTTTTACATGCCAGGGCCTCTTCGCGGGTAAACCCGCGAAAGGGCCACTGCAGACATCAGAAAAATCCACAACAAACATCAGACTTCCCCTCCCCACTCCTTCCCCATCTGCGTCTAGGCTTTCCCGCAGCCCAGCCGGCAATACCATATAACAAAAACGAATATGGTTTTTGTTTGAAAGCATATCGTCACAGGCTAGGGTGTACGCCCGTTCCATTGTCAACTGCTCATGGAGAGCCTATAGCCCGTGCGTAGCCTGTTCACCCGCTTCTTCCAGCTCGAAGCCGCCAGTGGCCTGTTGCTGATCGCTGCGGCCATCCTGGCCCTGGTCATCAATAACTCGCCGCTGTCCTACCTTTACAGCGGCCTGCTCGACGTTCCCGTCGCCGTTCAGGTCGGTGCGCTGCACATCGCCAAACCGCTGTTGCTTTGGATCAACGACGGCCTGATGGCCCTGTTCTTCCTGCTGATCGGCCTGGAGGTCAAGCGCGAGGTGGTCGACGGCCACCTGTCCAAGCCCTCCCAAGTGATCCTGCCAGCCACCGCCGCCGTGGGCGGCATGGTGATACCGGCACTGATCTACTGGTTCATCAACCGTGACAACCCTGCCGCCATAGCCGGCTGGGCTATCCCCACAGCCACCGACATCGCCTTCGCCCTCGGCGTACTGGCCCTGCTGGGCAAGCGCGTGCCGGTGTCGCTGAAACTGTTCCTGATGACCCTGGCGATCATCGACGACCTGGGTGCGATCATCGTCATTGCCCTGTTCTACTCGGGCACCCTGTCGAGCATGTCGCTGCTGCTGGCTGCCGCCTGCCTGGTATTGCTGGTGTCGATGAATCGGCTTGGCGTGGTCAAGCTTGGGCCCTACATGGTCGTTGGCCTGATCCTGTGGGTCTGCGTGCTCAAGAGCGGCGTGCATGCCACCCTGGCCGGCGTCGCCCTGGCCCTGTGCATCCCGCTGCGCACGCGCCATGCCGAACGCTCACCACTGCTCGCCCTGGAACACGCCCTGCATCCTTGGGTTGCCTACGCCATCCTGCCGCTGTTCGCTTTCGCCAACGCCGGTGTATCGCTGGCAGGCATGACCGTAGAAAGCTTCACCCACCCGGTGCCACTGGGCATCGCCGTGGGGCTGCTGCTGGGCAAGACCGTGGGTGTCTTCGGCCTGACATGGGTCGCGGTAAAGCTGCGCCTGGCCGCGCTGCCTGCAGGCGCCAGTTGGGGGCAATTGCTGGGTGTGGCGATACTTTGCGGTATCGGCTTCACCATGAGCCTGTTCGTCGGCTCGCTCGCCTTTGTGCCTGGCAGCAGTGATTACGCCGGGATGGACCGCATGGGTATTCTCACCGGCTCGTTCTTCGCCGCCGTGATCGGCTATGCAGTAACCGCCATGGCCAGCCGCAAGTCGAACGTCGGCTGACCTGGCCGCAGCATGAAAAAACCCCGACTGGCGAGCGCCATGTCGGGGTTTTGTCTTGTTGGGCTACGGTCAGTGCGTGACGCGGCTGGTGCCATCGACGGTCATGATGCGCACGCGGTCGCCAACGCGGAAGATCTCGTTCTGCTGCACGGCCTGCACATAGGCACGCATGCTGCCATCGTCCTCACGCACGGTGATTTCGACACCCTGGGTACGGGTCAGGCCCTCTTCGGCGGCGGAACCCGCCAGGCCACCGGCAACGGCACCGATCACGGCGGCGACGATGCTACCACGGCCACCACCCACGGCGCTCCCGGCCACGCCACCGACGATGGCGCCAGCACCGCCACCGATCGGGGTCTTGGTGCCTTCGATCTTGACCGGACGCAGGGACTCGATAGTGCCCATGCGCACGGTTTGCACGCGGCGGGCCTCATCACGGGAGTAGCTGTCACCGGTCAGGCTCGAGGCACAGCCACCCAGCAACAGCGACATGGTGGTAAAGGTCGCCACCAGCAAAGCGGATTTACGCATGGGTAAGGTCTCCATAAGTCAGGTGCTCATTAGACGCTGCACGTTGACGGCTGTCACGGTACAAACGTAATAAAATTGTTTTCATTCAGCCAAGGGACAGCCTGCACGGCTGTGTCGAGGCCTTTCAAGTGAGACCAAGGATAGCCATGGATTACTTCATCGTCGTGGTCACCACCGTTGCGGGGCTGTATTTCCACTGGTGGCTGTATGTGCGCATGCGCCGCTGGATGGACCGTGACCTGGCGTTGTCGCTGGCTGGGGCGGACCCCGGAAAACGCGCTTATATGGTGCAAAGGCTGGAGCAGGCGCGGGTGGAGAAGGTGGGGCGCAAGCAGTTGGCGGGGTGGCTGGAGCGGGAAGCTGCGGGGTATCCTGGGTAGCCTGATGGAGTGCCGGGGCTGCTGCGCAGCCCTTTCGCGACACAAGGCCGCTCCTACAGGGGGCCGCGTCAGTTGCCGGGATCGCGATCTCCTGTAGGAGCGGCCTCGTGTCGCGAAAGGGCCACAAAGCGGCCCCAACAATCTCAGGGCGCCAACCGCTCCCGCAGCCATTGCCCATCTACCAGCCGGTAGTTCAGTCGGTCATGCAGACGGCTGGCCCGCCCCTGCCAGAACTCGATGCGTTCAGGCAGCAAACGATACCCACCCCAATGTTCCGGGCAATGCGGCTGGGTGTCGGAAAAGCGCGCCTCGGTGGCCTTGACCAGCCCCTCCAGCTCCTCACGACCGGCAATCACCTGGCTCTGTGGCGAAGCCCAAGCCCCCAGGCGGCTACCCAGCGGGCGCACCTGGTAGTAGGCGTCAGACTCCTGGGGGGTGACCTTTTCCACCCGCCCTTCGATGCGCACCTGGCGCTCCAGCGCCGGCCAGAAGAAGGTCATGGCGGCGAAAGGGTTGACCAGCAGTTGCTGGCCCTTGGCACTATCGTAGTTGGTGAAGAAAGTGAAGCCACGCTCATCGAGCCCCTTCAGCAACAAGATACGGCAGTGCGGGCGGCCTTCACCGTCGACAGTGGCCAAGGTCATGGCGTTGGCTTCCACCGGCACCTGCTCGGTTTTCACCGCTTCGGCGAACCACTGGTGGAACAGGGCGAACGGCTCCCCCGGGGCCTGGGATTCGGCCAGGCCATCACGGGTGTAGTCGCGGCGCATATCGGCCAGGGATTGGGTCATTGCTGCGTTCCTTGACGATCAGTTGGTCTTCGCAGGGCTGTTGGCAGCTACTTTCTTTTCAGTGGTAGCTTTCTTGGCAACCGGCTTGGCCGGCGCAGCTTTTTTCTTGGCCGTGGTCTTGGCTGGCGCCTTGGCCTTGGCTTTGGTCACAGGCTTCTTCGCCGCAGCCTTGATGGCCGGCTTGCTGTCGGCAGGCTTGGCAGCAGGCGCCTTGACGTCCTGCACCGCCACCATCGGGGCGCGGGCCGGGGCGGCTTGCTGGTACTTGGCCAGCAGGGCGACCATGGTGTTCTGCGGGGTCAACAGCATTTCCACACGGCGGTTCAGGGCACGGCCCTCGGCGCTGTCGTTGGCGGCGCGCGGCATTTCCGAGCCCATGCCCTTGAGGTTCAGACGGTCACGCTGCAGGCCGCTGAGGCGGAAGATGGCCGACACCGAAGCGGCGCGCTCCAGGCTGAGCTTCTGGTTGGCGGCAGCGACCCCGCTGCTGTCGGCATGGCCGAGCACCAGCACGGCGGTCTTGGCATCGCCTTCGACAGTCTTGGCCACACGAGTAATCGGGCCCAGGGTCATCGGCAGCAGCATGTTCGGACGATCGGGGTTGTACGAACTGTCCACCGGGATGGTTACGGCCAGCACGTTGTCACGACGCTCCAGCTCCAGCTTGCTGCCCTTGATCGCCTCACGCAGCTTTGGCTCGTACTCGTCCAGCCAGGCCTGGGTGGCCTTCTGGTCTACCTTCGGCACCACCGGCCCCTTGGCCTGCTTCTCTTCACCGCCGAACGGCCACCACCAACGGCTGGCGTTGTCGGACTTGGCGTCGGCCTTGGCCACATTTTCCGTGACGGCTTGCTTCACTTCCTGCTCGGCAACCTTGTCCGAACCGAAGGGCCACCAGCTCGAGGCGCTGTCCTTCGAGCCGTCCTGGGGGTGACTGGCGCAGCCGGTAACGGCGGTCAGGCACAGGGCGAGTGCTAAGGTTTTGTGTGAAGACATCAGCGATACACCATGAAATAGAAAGAAATTTTGCTTACGCCCTTCAGGCGTTGGCATTGAGGATAGTCAAAGGGCTGGGGCAATACCCGCATTACCCGATCAAAGGCAACTGGCAAGGACGCGTACCAGTTTCTGGGCTCGCGGGTCCATGAGCACATAAGGGCCAAGGGTATTGACCACGAAACCGAAGGCCACATCGTGTTCCGGGTCAGCGAAACCAACCGAGCCGCCGGCACCTGGGTGGCCGAAGGCGCGGGCCCCGAGGCCGAACGTGGCATTGGCCACGTCTGGCTGGTCGAGCATGCAGCCCAGGCCAAAACGGGTCTGGGTGAGCAGAGTACGATCCTGGCCGAGGCTGTGCTCACGGGTGAGATCGTCGAGCAGCTCTGATTCGAGCAGGCTACCGTCCAGCAGCCCGGCATAGAAGCCCGCCAGGCTGCGAGCATTGCCATGGCCGTTGGCGGCTGGCTGCTGCATGCGCCGCCACTCCGGCTTGTTGGTACTGGTCAGGATCGCCGGCGGGTTGGTGAAGGCGCGGGTCGACAGGGCCTCGGGCTCGCGCATGGTCACCTGCAGCAGGCGCTGAGCTGCAGCGTCCCCGGCGTTGCCCTTGCCACGGGCGATATGCGCTACGCGATGAAACTCATCGTCCGCCAGGCCGATATGAAAATCCAGCCCCAACGGCCGAGCGGTACGGGCCACGATCGAGTCGCCGGGGCCACGGCCGTCGGCACGGCGGATCAGCTCGCCGATCAGCCAGCCGTAGGTAATGGCGGCATAGCCATGCTCGCTGCCGGGTGTCCACCAGGGCGTTTCGGCAGCCAGAGCATCGACCATGGCCTGCCAGTCATACAGTGCCTCGGCCGGCAGCAGCTCACGGATGGCCGGCAAGCCGGCGCGGTGGCTGAGCAGCTGGCGCAGGGTGATCGCCTGTTTGCCTGCCTGGGCGAACTCGGGCCAGTAGTTGGCCACCGGCGCATCAAGGGCCAGCTTGCCCTCGCCGACCAGTTGCAGGGCGGTGACAGCGGTGAAGGTCTTGGTGCAGGAGAACAGGTTGGCGATGGTATCGCTGTGCCAGGCCTGCTGGCCGTCCTTGTCGGCACTGCCGGCCCACAGGTCGACCACGGTTTCGCCACCAACCTGGATGCACAGCGCGGCGCCACGCTCCTGGGGATCATCGAACAGCGCGGCGAAGGCTTCGCGCACTGCTTCGAACTTCAGCTCATAGTGACCCTGGATCTGCACCCGCTGTTCTCCGTACGACCAATTCCGAAAATGGTGTGCATTGTTTCAGTAGTTGCGTGTTTTGCAAACTGGCTTGGGCCAAGTGGTCGCGACGAATGGCAGCCAGAACTAACGGTGCCCCTGTAGGAGCGGCCTTGTGTCGCGATGGGCTGCGCAGTAGTCCCGGCAATTTGTGCATTGCGACTGAGATCCTGGGGCTGCTGCGCAGCCCATCGCGACACAAGGCCGCTCCTACACCAGACCGCGTCGTCCTGGGCTAGGGCGCCGGTTGTTCCAGTTGGACGCGCAGCTGGCTCATTGCCTGGAAGTTGCTCTTGCGCACGGCATCGACAAACCCCGGGTATGGCATATCGGTGATCGCCACCAACCCTAGGTGACCGTTCTCGCCATCGAGCAGGCGGCCGCTGGCCGGCTGGTCGAGGTACTGGAACCAGTGCGCGCCAACGATCATCGGCTGCGCCAGGGCCGCCTTGAGGAAGTTGCCGTAGGCCGGGCCACGGTCTTCTTCCCGCGCCACTTCCAGCGGCCCCGGCCAGAACGGCCCGCGATCGCGCGAGCCGAACTGGAACTCGGACACCAACACCGGCTTGTCCAGCTCGGCCAGGCGGGTGAAGTCGTAGCCGTCCTGCGGCTTGAGGGTATAGAAGTTGAAGCTGAGCACATCGCAGAACTCGGCGCAGGCCTTGACCGCCTCCGGCGTGCTGACGGCATAGCGGCCACCCAGCAGCAAGTGATTGGGCGCATGCCACTTCAACGAGTCGGCAATGGTCCTGAAGTAGGTTTCGGCGAACACCTGCTGGAAGTGCTGGTAGTCACGCTCGATTTCCGGGTGCTCCGGGTTCGGCAACGGTGCCTCGAAGCCCGGGTCCTCCATCAGTTCCCAGGCGCTCAGCTCGATGCCCCAGGCCTTGGACAACCCTTCCTGATTGCGGTACTTGTCACGCAACTGCTTGAGGAAGGCGCGCTTGGCCGGTACATCGGTAGTCAGGCGCAAGGTTCCGTAGGCCAGGCCGTAACGCGCCTTCGGGTCGCTACCGGGGGCGGCCCAGGACAGTTCGTTGTCAGCGAAATAGCCGATCAGCCAGGGGTCGTCACGGTGATCGCGGGCGGCAATGGCAACGGCGCGCTCGGTGGCCATGGCAAAACGCGGGTCGAACGGGTCGGGCATGCGGCCCCACCAGTCCATGCCGGTGCTGATGCTGGCGTAATCCCCCACGATCGATAGCGGCAAGGTGTACGGTATGCGCCTGGCTTGGCCCAGTGCCGGTTCGCTCCAGTTGCCGACCGTGTTGAAACCCCAGGCCTGCAGGCGGTCGAGCGCATGCGCCTGCCAGCGGGCGGTATCCAGCGCCAATGGTGGGCAGCTTGCCGGCTGCCCCTCTACCGCGGGCGGGCAGGGTTTGCCATAGGTGCGCTGCAGGTTGGCGGCATAGAAATCGAACCAGCGCCCCTGCTTGAAGTTGCGACCTTGCGACGAGGGGTTGCCATCGTCGTTGTTGCCATCACCATAGAATGCGGCCAGTGCATCCCCCTCAACCGGCAACCCCTTGAACATCCCCTCACGCCCGGCGACGTAGGTACGCCCGCCATCCGCGGCGACGGCATTCACCCCCAGGGAATAGAACGGATGCCCCTCGGGCGTTACCAGGTACCAGCGGCCGTCACGCTTTTCGGTGCGGAAGAAGCCTTTGGCCTCGAACGCCGGCCCGGCCAGCAGGCCTCCGTAAGCGTCCAGCTGCTGCTTGCCACGCTCTGCCAGCCAGCCTTTGAGCTGTTGCTGCTCGCGTACATCGGCCGCCTTGAGCTGCTCGTCATTGGTAACCTTTTCTGGCCAATGGCCGCGGGTGGACTGGCCATAGGCATCGATCAGCTCCTGGTAGGCCGCCTTGTATGCCTGGTCGTCATCCTGAATGCCCACCCGCTCGATCAGCAGGTTCTGCGCCACCTTGGGGTTGGGGATACTCAGGCTGACCGACGTCACCTGCTTGAGGTCGACCGCACCGGCGCTGCTGGTCAGCAGCAGGCGCTGGCCGCCATGGTTCCAGGGCATGGGCGGGCCGGCGCGCATGCCTTGGCTCAACGGCGAACTGGCCGTCAGCGGTACCATCACGGTTTGTGCAGGACCGGCCGGAAGGTCGATGCGGCTGGTCAACGTGCGCCCATCACTGCCCTGCACCACCACATCCACGGTCAGCGCCCAATCCATCGCGCTTTGCAGGCGCAAGGTCAGGAACTGACCGCCGGACCAGTCCCACACACCGCTTTGCGGGCTCAGGCGCAGGGTCGGCCGCTCGGCCGGGTTGAACACCACGCGCCGCAACACTTCGCCTTCGGCCGTCTGCTCCGCGTTGTACTGCGGCATGCCGGCATCCTCGGTCGCCACATTGACCACCGAGGCCGGGCGCACGAAGCTGAAAAGCGTCTGCTGCCCAGCCAGCAACGGCGAGCTGAACAACAGGGCAAAAACGGCGGGCAGGGTACGGCGGACCATAAGGCTGGGGCTCTCCTTCAGGGCCCTCATGGCCCACGACTGAGTAATGGACAACGCACCGGAGCAAGTGTGCTCCGGCGGTCAGGAAATCTCCCGCCGGAACGGCGGCAGCGCATTGAGAATAGCCTTGCCGTAGCGCTGGGTGACCAGACGCCGGTCAAGCAAGGTGATAACACCGCGGTCCTGTTCGGTTCGTAGCAGGCGGCCGCAGGCCTGGATCAGCCGCAGCGAGGCATCGGGCACGGCAATTTCCATGAACGGGTTGCCACCGCGAGCCTCAATCCACTCGGCCAACGCCGCTTCGACCGGATCATCAGGCACGGCAAAAGGAATCTTGGCGATCACCACGTGCTCGCAGTAGGCACCCGGCAGGTCGACACCCTCGGCAAAGCTGGCCAGGCCGAACAGCACGCTGTGCTGGCCATCGTCGACCCGTGCCTTGTGCTTGTTCAGGGTTTCCTGCTTGGACAGGTTGCCTTGGATCAGCACTAGCTTGCGCCAGTCACGGTCCAGGCCATCGAACACGTCCTGCATCTGCTTGCGCGAGGAGAACAGCACCAGCGCGCCACGGGCATCTTCGACGATGTTCGGCAGTTCGCGGATGATCGCTGCGGTATGCGCCGCCGCATCCCGCGGGTCGGCCTTTAGGTCGGGGACCCGCAGCAGGCCGGCATCGCCATGCACGAACGGGCTGGGCACCACGCAAGTAACCGCGTCACGGGGCAACCCCGAGCGCATGCGGAAGCGGTCGAACTTGCCCAGCGCAGTCAGCGTCGCCGAGGTCACCAGTGCGCCATGTGCCACGCTCCACAGGCTGCGGCGAAGCATTTCGGCGGCCAGGATGGGGCTGGCATTGACTTCGATGTCGAACAGCGCACCGCTCTCGGCCAGGGTCAGCCAACGGGCCATGGGTGGGCTGTCTTCCGGGTCTTCGGCGGTAAAGGCCGTCCACAGTTCCCAGTTGCCCTGGGCACGGGTGACCAGGCTACCGAACAGCGGGTACCACTCCTCGGCCTGGTGGCTGGCGATGCCGATGTTGACCTCACCGTCCATGCCTTCCTTGAGCAGGTCGGCCAAGCGGGTGAACAGGTCGTTGAGGCGGGCAAAGCCTTTTTTCAGCTCGATGCCCACTTCGCGAATCTGCTCCGGCACCACGCCGCCTTCGAAGCGGTAGCGCGGGCGCTCACGGCCTTCGTTGTCCTCGCTGGGGCGGAAGTCGGCAACCTGCTCGCACAGGGTGAACATGAACTGCTGCTGGGTGCGCACTTCCCGCGCAAGCTCCGGCACCTGCTCGATGTACTTGCCCAGGTCACCGGGCAGCGGGTGCTGGGCCAGCAGCTTGGTCAGGTTCTTGGCGGTCTGCTCCAGCCAGTCGGCAGTAGAGCGCAGGCGCGAATAGTGGGCGAAATGGCCGATAGCCTTGTCCGGCAGGTGGTGGCCTTCGTCGAACACGTACATGGTGTCGCGCGGGTCGGGCAATACCGCGCCGCCGCCCAGGGCCAGGTCGGCCAGCACCATGTCGTGGTTGGTGACGATCACGTCGACCTTGCCCATGCCTTCGCGGGCCTTGTAGAACACGCACTGCTGGAAGTTCGGGCAATGACGGCCGGTACACTGGCTGTGGTCGGTGGTCAGGCGCGCCCAGTCCTGGTCTTCCAGGGCTTCTGGCCAGCTGTCGCGGTCACCGTCCCAGCGGTTGCCGGCAAGCTTCTCGATCATGCTGTTGAACAGCTTCTGGCTGCGCTCGTCGACTTCGATGTGGAAGCCTTCTTCCTCGAACAGCTGGGCGGTGGCCGACTGGGCGTGGCCCTCCTGCAGCAGGATGTCGAGCTTGGACAGGCACAGGTAGCGGCCACGGCCCTTGGCCAGGGCGAAGCTGAAGTTCAGCCCGCTGCTGCGCATCAGGTCGGGCAGGTCCTTGAAGACGATCTGCTCCTGCAGCGCCACGGTGGCGGTGGCGATCACCAAACGCTTGCCGGCGGCCTTGGCGGCCGGAATGGCAGCCAGGCTGTAGGCCACCGTCTTGCCGGTACCGGTGCCTGCCTCCACTGCCACCACGGCAGGCTCGCCGGCACGGCGGCCTTCTTCGTCGCAGGCGATGTCGCCGAGCACCTTGGCCACTTCGGCGATCATCAGGCGCTGGCCATAGCGCGGCTTGAGGCTCTTGGCTTCGAGAAAACGCGTATAGGCGCCCTGGATGGTGGCTTTGAGTTCGTTGCTGATCATGGTCTGCAGGCGCCCGGAGGGCTGGATATATTTTCAGTGTTTCGCATGGGGCGGCTATCATACCCCGCTATTGCCCTTTATGCCGCATGGAGATCCGGATGCTTGCCTTTGCCCTGCCCTACACACTGCATGTCCTGGCCGCCCTGGTGTGGGTCGGCGGCATGTTCTTCGCCTGGCTGGTGCTGCGCCCGGCAACGGTTGCAGCCCTTGAAGGGCCTGCCCGGCTGCGCTTGTGGGTGGAAGTTTTCCGACGCTTCTTCGGTTGGGTCTGGCTGGCCGTGGCGATTTTGGCGATAAGTGGTATCGGCATGTTGCACATGCGCTTCAGCGGCTTCGAGACCGCACCGAAGTATGTGCAGGTGATGATCGGTGGGGGCATCGCCATGTTTGCCCTGTTCATGCGCATCCAGGCGTTGCTGCTGCCGGAGCTGAGGGCGGCGGTGCAGGCCGAGGACTGGCCGGCAGGTGCGGTCGTGCTGGGGCGGATTCGGCGGATGGTGGGGATCAACCTGCTGCTGGGCCTGGCGGTGGTAGCCGTGGCCAGTTCGCGGCTGATGCTCTGACAGGATCTGCTCGGCCCCTGTAGGAGCGGCAAGGCTTCAGAGGCGCTGCAGAATCAGCTCACCTGCAGCGCCGGCCAACCCAGGCTGGCCCGGCTGCCCCGGCCGGCCATTGGCGCCGGCGTCTGTGCGGTACACCAGGCAACCCTTGCTAGCCCCGCCCTTGCCGGCCTTGCCTGCAGCCCCGGCCTTGCCCGGTGCGCCGCCGTCCAGGCGGACCACGATGCGTTCCTGCGGGAAGCCCTGCGGCACGCTCAGGCGGATGCGCCCACCCGGCGCGCCATCGTGCCCGTTGCCGCCGTCATCGCCGTTGGCACCGCGGCTGGCCTGGCCCCAGGTGCAGCCACCGGCCTGGCCGTTGGCGCCATCCAGCCCCACGTACCCCGGCGCACCGGCACCGCCACGGGCATCGATGGCCAGGCGCTCGGCATCCACTTCAGCCAGTTTCAGGTCCAGGCTGCGGCCTGACCGGGCTCCCCGCTGGTAAGTACCCGCCGCTCCCGGCGCACTGAATTCGCTACCCTCACCCAGCCGCGCACTGCGCGCCTCGATCAG
Source organism: Pseudomonas sp. S1(2024) (assembly GCF_046557535.1). NCBI lineage: Bacteria > Pseudomonadati > Pseudomonadota > Gammaproteobacteria > Pseudomonadales > Pseudomonadaceae > Pseudomonas > Pseudomonas sp. S1(2024). The sequence continues at coordinate 41,440 of NZ_JBKGFP010000092.1, read as the reverse complement.
CAACGGGCTATCGGACGGCGCAATGGCGATACGCGCATCGCGCCCCAGCTCCAGCTGGTCGACCTTCAATTCCGCGAGCGTGGCAGGCAGCAGCAGGGTTGCGGCATCGGCGACACGCAACTGTGCCAGGTGCACGCTGGCCGACTTGTCGGGCAGGCGCAGCATGGAATTGGCAGCAACCTCCAGGCTTTCGGCCTGGGCCAGGGGAGCGGCCAACATGGCCAGCAACATCAGATTACGCATTTCGCGGCGCCTCCTGCACACGGGGGATGGACATGACATGGAAGATACCCGTCAACAGGATCTGCAGACGATCGAACCAGCGGTGGCTGCGCCCGCGCAGGCTGCCATTGAAGAACAGCACTTCGAGCAGGTGCAGGCCCAGCAAGGTGATGCCGGCGGCGTTGATCAGCAGGTTGAAGGGCAAGGGTTGTGGCATCAACTGATTGAACAACGCCACACCCCAGAAAGCGACTGTCAGGACCTTGCCCAAGCCCAGGATGAACCTCATATCCCGCCCCCATGGATTGTTGTTATGTCGAGACGGCCCGTTCGAGCGGGCCGTGCGACCAACATTAACTGCAATGCCAGGACAGGCGCCAGCACCACTCAGTTGAGGTGCAGCTCCACCCGTCGGTTGCGGGCGCGGCCCTCCTCGCTTTCGTTGTCGGTGAGCGGTTCACTCTCGCCGCGCCCCTGGCTGGTGACCTTGCCCGCCTCCAGCCCCTGGCTGATCAGGTAAACGGACACGCTGCTGGCGCGGCGTTCGGAAAGTGCCTGGTTGTAGCTGTCGGAGCCGACGTTATCGGTATGCCCGATCACGCTTACTTTCGCCACCGTCGGTGAATCGAGTTTTGCCACCAGGCCTTGCAGGCGCTGCTGGGCCGCAGGGGTCAGCTCGGCGGAATCGAAGGCGAACATCACCGCGCCGTTGTCATCCAGGATGATCACCTCCGGCGAGGGTTCAGGTTCAGTGGCAGGCGGCGATGCGGGGTACACCTTCAACGGGCAACCCATGTGGTCGACCGCAGTGTTGGCGGGGGTATCGGGGCAACGATCGCGGCGGTCGAAAATGCCGTCGCCATCTTCGTCGCCATCCTGGGCGTAACAGATCAGGCCCCCGGCGATGGCGCCAAGGGCACCGCCGCCAGCCGCCCAACTCGAACTTTCGATGGCGCCAAGGCCACCACCGACCAGGCCGCCGAGCAGGCTGCAGATGGGCCAGGTCCTCTGGTTGAGCGGCGCGCTGCCATCGCTGTGGGTGGCGCAGCCCGCTAGCAGGCTGGCAGCCACCAACAGCGGCAGCGCCGCCTTCGACGTCACACTCATGCTGAATGCTCCTGTGTCATTGGCCACGGACGGCTGACCGCCGTGAAGACGCGCCCGTACCACTGCTCAAGGCACGGGCGCACGCCGATCTACCGCTGGATCTTGATCTCGGTACGGCGGTTCATGGCACGCCCCTCGGCCGTGGCGTTGTCTGCCACCGGCTGGGTTTCACCAGCACCGACCACCGACACGAAGCTGCTGCGCGGCACACCGCTCTCGACCAGGTAATCGGTCACCGAGTGGGCACGGCGCTCGGACAGTTTCTGGTTGTAGCTGTCGGAGCCGACGCTGTCGGTATGGCCGCTGACGCTCAGGCGGGCGGACGGCGCCTCCTGTTTCAGGCGCGTGGCGATGGTGTTGAGGCGCTCCTTGTCGCTGGCGGTCAGGCGCGCAGAGTCGAACTCGAAGTGCACATCGCGGATGACGATGACTTCTTCCTTCTGCACCACCACTTCCTCGACCACCGCGGCCGGCTCCGGCGGGCAGCCGTTGGCATCGACCTGCACACCGCGCGGGGTGCCTGGGCACTTGTCACGGCTGTCCGGCACGCCGTCGCCATCCTCGTCGCCATCGCCATGGGCCCAGCAATAGCCCGCCGCCAGGCCACCGCCCAGCAACGCGCCCCAACCAGCCCAGCTGGAGCTCTCGATGGCGCCCAGGGCAGCGCCGCTTACACCCCCGACGGCGGCACATTTCGGCCAGTCGGTCTTTTGCAAACCTGCACAACCAGTCAACACACTGGTGAGCAGAACCAGGGGTATCGCTGTGCGTACTATGCTCATTTCATTGCTTCTCCTAGGGGGAATCGGCATAAGGCCGATTTCAGGGAGTAAAGACCGAGCATCTGATCCCTGCCACCAATAAGCCACGACACAGTCACATGCCTCTTTGCCCGCACGCTGCGGCCCGCTAGTCTTGGACGACTTCAACGAGGATTGGCAATGACCGACGGTTTTTCCCAGCGCACCCCGCAGCAGGCCCTGGCGGCCCTGCTCGAGCGCTTCACCCCGCAACGCCTGCTGCTGGTGGGCACGCGCTTCCCGGCGCTGGACGCCTTCGCCCAGGCGCACCCACAGGTAACCATCGCCACGGCCGCCCCAGGCCCGCTGCCGGCCGAACTGGCAGCCCAGCGCTTTGACCTGGCGGTACTGGTGGACTGCCTGGAGCACCTGCCCAAGCGTACCGGCCTGGAATTGCTCGGTGGCATTCGCAACCTCAATGCCAGCCGGGTCGCGGTGCTGGCCGACCTGGCCGCCTGTGGCTGGCAGGACACCGATTTCTTTGCCCTTGCCCTGTCGGCCAGCGAGAAATTCCGCCGTGACCAGCAGGTATTGAGCCTGTTCACCTATGATCTACATGACTACAAGCAGGTACCGGACTGGCTGAATGCCAAGTTCTGGGCCAACCCTGAAAACTTCGGCAAGTACTGGTGGTAATGATGAGTCTCTCGGTCTGCCCTTGTGGCAGTGGCAACCTGCTCGACGCCTGCTGCGGGCACTACCATGCCGGCACCCCGGCACCGGATGCCCAGGCGCTGATGCGCTCACGCTACAGCGCCTACGTGCTTGGCCTGGTCGACTACCTGGTGGCCACCACCCTGCCCGCCCAGCAAGCCGGCCTGGACCGTGCCGCCATGGCCGCCTGGAGCGCCCAGAGCACCTGGCTGGGCCTGGAGGTGGAAAGCGCAGAGGTGCTGGGCGGCCAGCCAGAGCACGGTTTTGTCACCTTCACTGCTCGCTGGCACGACCAGGAGGGCGACCATCAGCACCGCGAGCGCTCGGCATTCGTCCAGCACGCCGGGCGCTGGTACTTCATCGACCCCACGGTCGGGCTCAAGGCCGGGCGCAACGACCCCTGCCCCTGCGCCAGCGGCCAGAAGTTCAAGAAATGCTGCGCCAGTTACGTGGGTAGCTGACCATGATCGCCCGCACCCGCCCGCTGCTGCTCGCCACCCTGATGGCATGGCTTGCACTGCTGGCGGGCTGCGCCAGCTGGGGCGGTGACGACTGGCGCGAACCCGAGGTGCACCTGGTCGAGGTGGAGACAGTCAAGGCAAGGTTGCTGGAGCAGGAGTTCGTGCTGCATCTGCGAATCGACAACCCCAATGACAGCCGCCTGTTCATCCGCAACCTGTCGTATGCCATACGCCTCAATGACCTGTTGCTGGTGCAGGATGAAACCAGCGTGTGGCGCAGTGTCGGCGGGCATGCCCGGCGTACTTTCAAGATCACCGCACGGACCAACCTGTGGCAGCACCTGAAACCGCTGGCCAAGCTGCTGAAAAGCGAACAGCCACTGCATTACAGCCTGCAGGGCGAGCTGGCGACCGGGTTGCTCATCCATCGGGACCTGCACTTGTCGCGCAGTGGTGAGATAATCCCCGGCGATTACAAACCGGAGTGACCCTGCAATGTCCCAGCAACCCCACGTTCATGGCCCTGACTGCAACCACGATCATGATCACCACCACGATCATGGCCATGTACACGGCCCGCACTGCAACCACGGCCACCAGGAGCCGGTACGCAACGCCCTGAAGGACGTTGGCCGTAACGACCCGTGCCCGTGTGGTAGCCAGAAAAAGTTCAAGAAGTGCCACGGCGCCTGACCTGAACAGCACTCGCGCGTCCCTGCTGCGGGCCGCGCGGAGGGTAGCCGGGGTCTAACTGGCCCTGGCAGGCCCTGAAACCTTGCGCTGCAGCAACCCTGCGGTGGCCATGAGCAGCACGATGCAGAGGGCCATGCAAATGGCATTGGTGCCATCCCAGCCGACCGTACCCAGCAACAGCGATGGGCTGAATGCACCAACGGTCGCGAACACCGCAATGGCCAGATCGTTCTTCCCCTGCATCTGCATCGCTGCCGGGCTGTTTTGCAGCGTCTGCGCCAACAGCGCCCCACCGCCCACGTAGGTCAGGTTCCAACCCAGGCCCAGGGCTACCAGTGACAAGGTCATCATCGCGTAGCTGTGCGACCACATGTTCATGGCCGTGCAACCGATCAGCAGGCACAGGCCGAGACAGATGGTGGCCCTGATGCCGAGCTTGTGGATGATGGCGCCGGTGAAGAACGACGGCGCAAACATGGCAATCACATGCCATTGAATCGCCAGGCGAACGTCGGAAAAGTCCTCATGCATGTGTTTCATGTGCATGGACGCCTGGATCATCAGCAAATTCATGATCCCATAGCCCAGCGCGGCCACGGCCATGGCCACGGCAACCACCGGGCTCAGCGGCTCGGCGGTAGTGCCAGCCGGTTTCGCTGCACGGTCGTTACTGGCGGTGCCGGTATCGCCGGGCAGGCAGGCCGCTGTCAGCAACGACATCACCGCCAGGCCGACAAAAGCGGCGTAGCACAGCGAAAACAGCGGATACCCACCAACGTCCCTCAGCCACTCGGTGAGCGCCGGCCCGACCACGGCGGCGATCACCCCACCGGCCACCACCAGGGAAAGCGCCTTGGGCTTCAGGTTCTGGGCCAGATTGTCGGTGGCCGCGAAGCGATTGAAGTTGGCAAACGCAATGTAGATGCCCAATGCCGAATGGCTGATCACCAGCATCGGGAACTGCTGGTACTGCACCGCCAGGTAACCACTGATGCCAGACACCGCCAAAGGGATCGAGCCCAGCATGAAGGCGCGCTTGCGGCCAATACGGCTCATCAGCCTGGAGACCGGATAGGTGGCCAGCATCAGGCAGAGGAACTGGAAACCATAGGGCACGGTGGACCACGTGGCGGCAGGCGCCAGCGCCGCCCCGACAATGGCCGCCATGGTCACGGACATGACCGCAGTCGTCAGGTTGATCGATTGCGCGGTGAAATACAGGTACGTGCGCCGCGGAAGTGTGCTCGACATAGCGTGTGCTCACGGTTGGTGGACGGGTCGATTCGGCATTGGGAAAGATGCCGACAGGCGCATGGTCGCATCTGCCACGCCCTGAAATTCGAACAGTCGACGCGCTTTCCGGTTAACTGTTAGGCTGTTTTTTCTAACAGCAGCTGGACCCGCCATGCGCCCGCACAGCCTTCATGACCAGTTGAAACAGCGCCTCGAAGCCGGCGAATGGCTGCCCGGCCAGCGCATGCCGTCCATCCGCAAGCTGACGGCGGCGGCTGGCTGCAGCTACCACGATGTCGTCTCCAGCTATGCCCGGCTGGTCAGCGAAGGTGTGTTGACCGCCATTCCTGGCCGCGGCTACTTCGTCGCCAGCCACACACGGCAAACCAGCGCGGTGGATGCGCCCGCAGGCATGGCCGGCGACCCGCTGTTCAAGCTGCTGCAGGGGGGCCAGCACTACATCAAACTGGGCAGCGGCTGGCTGCCACCCGCCTGGCGTGACACCGAACTGCTGGCCAAGGCGATTCGGCGCACGGCGCGGCTGGAGCAGAGTTCGCTGGCGGAATATGGCGACATCCAGGGCTACCTGCCCATGCGCAAACAGCTGTGCGTGCACCTGAAACGCCTGACCCGTGTCGATGCCCGGCCAAGCCAGTTGCTGACTACGCTGGGCGCCACACAAGCGCTGGACCTGGTGGCGCGGTTGTTGATCAAGCCAGGCGATCACGTGTTCGTCGACGAGCCCGGCAACGGCAACCTGATCAAACTGATCCAGTTGGCCGGCGGCCACGTGGTCGGGGTGCGCCGAACCCAGGACGGACCAAGCGTGGAGGACATGAAGGAGCACCTGGCCAGGCACAAGGTGAAGGCGTTCTTCTGCAACAGCACCTTCCACAACCCGACCGGCGGCAACATCAGTCCGCACAATGCCTTCAGCGTCCTGCGCCTGGCGGTGGAACACGACTTCTTCGTGGTCGAGGACGATGTCTACGGCGACTTCAGCCCGGGTGTGCGCCAGACCTTTGCCGAACTGGACAACCTTGAGCGGGTCATCTACATCGGCAGCTTCTCGAAATGCCTGTCCGCTTCATTGCGCGTGGGCTACATCGCCTGCTCGGCAGAGCTGATAGAGCCGCTGACGCGCCTGAAGCTGCTGACCTGCGTGGCGGTGCCGGCGTTTTGCGAACGCTTCGTCAACACCATCTTGTCCGACGGCACCTATGCCCGGCACATGCAAGACCTGCAGCAGCGCCTGATCCGGCAGCAGGCGCAGACCCAGCAGTTGTTGCGGGCGCGTGGCTGGCAGTTCGACATAACGCCCCAAGGTGGCATGTTCCTGTGGGTCTACCACCCCGAACTGGCCGACCTGAAGCCCTTCATGCGTCGCCTGGAACAGCACAAGGTGCTATTGATGCCAGGCTCTGCCTTCGCCGTCAGCCGTGACTATCAACGCCTTGCTCGCATCAATTGCACGCACTTTTCCGACGCCGTGGCCGAACATTTCAAGGTTTGATTGCATGTCTTGATTTTTGAGGTGGCGCGCAAATCGAGCGCCGCCCGCGCGGCGCTTCGCAGCACAAGGCTGCTCCTACATCTGTTTCGGGCCAGTAATGCCTATGCCAGTGCACGCGACCGCCTTGTTCGTACAACGCGATATCGAGCCATGCGCCAAAGCGTTCGCGCACAAACCTCACAGGAATAATTGGCCTGAAACAAATGTAGGAGCAGCCTTGTGCTGCGAAGCGCCGCGCGGGCGGCGCTCGATCTGACAGGCACCATACACCCCACGCCAAGCACAAAAAATAAACCGCCCAGGGACCTTGCACGGCGCCTGCGCGCTCACTACCTTAGCGCCTTTCGAAACCCGCCACGCCTTGCAGGAGCCCTTGTCATGGCCGCCCCCGCCTTTCCTCCATTCCGCCCGCGGTTCGCAACCGCTGCCACGCTGCTCGGCATGCTCGTGCTGGCCGGCTGCCAGACGGGCGGCTACCAGGACAGCGTGCCGCCGACCAGCGGTGTGCAGCCACTCAAGGGCCTGGCGCAGAACGTCTCGGTACGGCGCAACGCAATGGGCGCACCACTGATCGAAAGCAGCAGCTTCCATGACGCCCTGTTCAGCCTGGGCTATGTGCATGCCGGCGACCGCATCGAGCAGATGGTCGCCATGCGCCTGCTGGCCCAGGGCCGCCTGGCAGAACTGGCCGGCAGCGACGCGCTGGACATCGACCGTTTGATGCGCGCGGCCAACCTCAAGCAGAGCGCCACCCAGCAGTACGCCGACGCCTCGCCACGGCTCAAGCGCTTCTTCGAAGTGTATGCACGCGGGGTCAACGCCTACCTGTTCCGCTACCGCGACAAGCTGCCCGCCGGCCTGGCCAACAGTGGCTACCGCCCCGAATACTGGAAGCCCGAAGACTCGGCGCTGATCTTCAGCCTGTATGCCTTCAGCCAGTCAGTGAACCTGCAGGAAGAACTGAGCGCCCTGACCCTGGCGCAGAAAGCCGGCAGCGACAAGCTGGCCTGGCTGCTGCCCGGAGCCCCGGACGAGCCGTTGGCCGAAGCCGAAGTGGACAAGCTCAAGGGCCTGAACCTGGCCAGCCAGTTGCCGGGGCTACCGGCCTTGGCAGCTGCCAGCCAGAAGCTGGCCGACCTCGACCTTTTGGGTAGCCCGGGTTCGGCCAACCTGGCCCTGGCGCCGCAGCGCAGCCGCAGTGGCAAGAGCCTGCTGGCCAGCGACAGCCGAGCCGCCTGGGCCCTGAGCCCGGTGCAGATCCACACCGGCAAGTATCAAGTCGCCGGCCTGTCGTTGCCCGGCCTGCCGATCGTGCTGGCCGGCTACAACGGCAAGCTGGCCTGGAGCACCAGCGCGGTCATGGCGGACAATCAGGATTTGTATCTGGAGCAACTGCGCCACCAGGGCAGCCAACTGAGCTACCTCGCCGACGGCAAATGGCTGCCGGCCCACGCCCGTAGCGAAACCTTCTTCGTCCGCGGCCAGCGCCCGCTGCGCGAGGTGTTGTACGACACCCGCCACGGCACCCTGCTGGCCCAGCCAGGCAATGCCAGCCTGGGCCTGGCGCTGAACCTGCCACAGTTCAAGGGCGACCGCAGCCTGGATGCGCTGTTCGACCTGACCCGTGCCAAGAGCGTGGAGCGTGCCTTCGACAGCACCCGTGAAGTGACCGCCGCCGCCCTCAACTTCGTCTTCGCCGAACCTGAGCACATCGGCTGGCAAGTCAGTGGCCGCTACCCCAACCGTCGCGAAGGCCAGGGCCTGCTGCCGTCGCCGGGCTGGGACGGGCGCTACGACTGGGACGGGTATGCCGACCCGATGCTGCACCCTTACGACCAGGACCCGCCCGCCGGCTGGATCGGCCACGCCAACCAGCGCAGCCTGCCGCGTGGCTATGGCATGCAGCTGTCCAGCACCTGGTACTACCCCGAGCGCGCCGAGCGCCTGGCCCAGCTGGCCGGCAATGGCCGCCACGACAGCCGCAGCCTGATGGCCCTGCAGAACGACCAGACCACCCTGCTGGCCGACAAGCTCAAGCAGATGTTCGACGCCCCGGGCATGGCCCAGCCGCTCAAGCAGGCGATCGACGCCCTGCCCGCCACACAGCGCGACAATGCCCGCGACGCGCTGGCCCGGCTCAAGGCCTTCGATGGCCGCCTGAGCCCGGTGTCGGCCGATGCCGCACTGTACGAACTGTTCCTCCAGGAAGTCGCCCGGCAAACCTTCCTCGACGACCTGGGCCCGGAATCCGGCCCGGCCTGGCAGGCCTTCGTCAGCAATGCGCGGTTGTCGTTCTCGGCGCAGGCTGACCACCTGCTGGGCCGCGACGACAGCCCGTTCTGGGATGACCGCAGCACCCCGCAGAAAGAAGACAAGCCGGCCATTCTCGCCCGCAGCCTGGCGGGCGCGGTGGATGCCGGCATCGCGCAACTGGGCGCCGACCGCCGCGCCTGGCAGTGGGGCAAGCTGCACCAGTACCGCTGGCCTGCACCGGCCTACCATGGTCTGGGCGATGCCCTCGGTCGCCCGCCGCTGGCTGCCGGTGGCGACTTCACCACCCTGGCCCTGACGCCATATGCCTGGGGCAGCGAATTCGACACCCGCCTGCCGGCCTCGGCACGGATGATCGTCGACTTCGGCCAGGCCGAGCCGTTGCAGGTGCTGACCAGCAGCGGGCAGTCCGGCAACCCGGCCAGCACGCATTACAGCGATGGGCTGGATGCCTGGTTCCAAGGGCGCTTCATGAGCCTGCCACTGCAGCAGCAGAACTTCGGGCGGGCGTATGGCAACCAGCGTTTGACGTTGGTACCTGGGAAATAAACAATGGCGCCTTTGTTGGGGCCACTTTGAGCCCCAACCATCTCCAGTCGAACTTCCCGCACCTACCATGGTTCCTAACTGGTAACCCAAGCCAGCGCCCATGCCATGGACCTCGTCATCGCCCGCCCCGAAGGCCTGTACTGTCCGCCAGGTGATTTCTACATCGACCCCTGGCGGCCGGTGGAGCGTGCCGTCATCACCCACGGCCACGGCGACCATGCCCGCGTCGGCAACCGCCATTACCTCACCGCCGCCCCAGGCGCCGGCATCCTGCGCAGCCGCCTGGGCCAGGACATCGACCTGCAAACCCTGCCGTACGGCGAACGCCTGCTGCACCATGGCGTAACCCTGAGCCTGCACCCGGCCGGGCATGTACTGGGCTCGGCGCAAGTGCGCCTGGAGTACCAGGGCGAGGTCTGGGTCGCCTCCGGCGACTACAAAGTGGAGCCCGACGGCACCTGCACGCCGTTCGAACCGGTGCGCTGCCACACGTTCATCACCGAATCGACCTTCGGCCTGCCCATCTACCGTTGGCCCAGCCAGGGCGAGATCTTCACCGGAATCAATACCTGGTGGCGCGCCAATAGCGAACAGCGCAAAGCCAGCGTGCTGTTCTGCTATGCCTTCGGCAAGGCCCAGCGAATCCTCCATGGGCTGGACGCCAACATTGGTCCTGTCCTCGTGCATGGCGCTGTCGAACCACTCAACCGGGTGTACCGGGACGCTGGCGTCTACCTTCCGCAAACCCGCTATGTCGGCGATATCCCACGCAACGACCCGCTGCTGCGCCAGGCACTGGTCCTGGCACCGCCTTCGGCGGGTGGCAGCAGCTGGATGCGCCGTTTCGGCGACTACAGCGATGCCTTTGCCAGTGGCTGGATGCTGTTGCGCGGCACCCGCCGCCGGCGCGGGGTAGACCGAGGCTTCGTGCTCTCGGACCATGCCGATTGGCCGGGGTTGCTCTGGGCCATCGGCCAGACTGGCGCAGAACGCGTGATGGTCACCCATGGCTCGGTCAATGTGCTGGTGCGCTACCTCATCGAACAAGGCCTCGATGCCCGCGCTTTCGTGACCGAGTACGGCGAGGAAGATGACGTGGTAGCCGCGGAGCCAGACGCATGAAAGCATTCGCCGAGCTGTACCTGAGGCTGGATGCGACTACCTCCAGCACTGCAAAGCTCACGGCGCTACGCGAATATTTCAGCACCGCCCCGGCTGGGGATGCCGCCTGGGCGGTGTACTTCCTGGCAGGTGGCCGCCCTCGCCAACTGGTGCCTACACGCGTGCTGCGGGAGCTGGCCGGCAGGTTGGCGGGGCTGCCTGACTGGCTTTTCGAGGAGTGCTACCAGGCCGTTGGCGACCTGGCCGAAACCATTTCCCTGCTGGTACCGGAAAGCCACCACCCTGGCGACGACGGCCTCGCCCGCTGGGTCGAAGCCCATCTGCTGCCATTGCGCGGCCTGCCAGTCGAGGAGATCCAGCAACGCCTGCCGCCTCTTTGGGCCCAGCTGGACCGCCCCAGCCTGATGCTTTGCCTGAAACTCATCACTGGCAGCTTTCGCGTGGGCGTATCGAAGCTGTTGGTCACTCGCGCCCTCGCGCAACTGGCCGGGCTGGATGCCAAATGCGTGGCCCAGCGCCTGGTTGGCTACACCGACATCAGCCACCGCCCGACGGCAGCCAGCTATCAACGGCTGATAGCCCCGGAATCAGACGATGAACATAGCTTGCGTGGCGGCCAGCCCTACCCGTTTTTCCTGGCCCACCCCCTGCAGGTATCAACCGAACAGCTAGATACACTGCTCGGGCCGCCGAGCGAATGGCAAATCGAGTGGAAATGGGACGGCATTCGTGCCCAGGTGGTCAAGCGCGAAGGCCAGCTGTGGGTCTGGTCGCGCGGTGAGGAACTGGTCACCGAACGCTTCCCCGAATTGCACAGCCTGGCGCAGACGTTACCCGACGGTGTCGTGCTCGATGGCGAGATCCTGGTTTGGAAACCTGGTGGCTCAGCGGCTGAGCTGGCCGTGCAGCCATTTGCCCTGTTGCAGCAGCGCCTGGGACGCAAGACCTTGGGCAAGAAGCTGCTGAGCGACGCACCGGTCGTGCTGCAGGCCTACGACCTGCTGGAATGGCGAGGCGAGGACTGGCGCAGCCGGCCGCAGCATGCACGCCGCCAGCAGCTGGAACACGTGCTTGAGGAGCACCCATTGGCCCCGGTGTTGCTCTCGCCTCTACTCGAAGGCCGGGACTGGGCCGACCTTGCCTGCCAGCGCGAACAGTCCCGCAGTCTGGGGGTGGAAGGGCTGATGCTGAAACAGCGCGAGGCCTTGTATGGCGTGGGGCGCACCAAGGACATGGGCACCTGGTGGAAGTGGAAGATCGACCCGTTCAGCGTCGATGCCGTGCTGATCTATGCCCAGCGCGGCCACGGCCGGCGGGCCAGCTTGTACAGCGACTACACCTTCGCCGTGTGGGACGCGCCAGCCGGTACGCCGGGTCGGGCACTGGTCCCCTTTGCCAAGGCCTATTCAGGGCTCAGTGACGAAGAAATGCGCAAGGTCGACGCCATCATCCGCAAGACCACGGTTGAAACCTTCGGGCCGGTGCGCAGCGTGACGCCGACGCTGGTGTTCGAGTTGGGCTTCGAGGGCATCGCCCTGTCCAGGAGGCACAAGAGCGGCATCGCCGTGCGCTTTCCGCGGATGCTGCGCTGGCGGCTGGACAAGCCAGTGGAAGAAGCGGATGACCTGGCTACATTGCAGGCGCTGCTGGCCTGAAACCATTTCGATACCGCGTTGGCTTTTTCGCGGGCTCGCCCGCTCCCACAGGTTCATCACAGGCCGGGAGGATTGTGAAGTTCCTTGTGGGAGCGGGCACGCCCGCGAAGAAGCCGACGGTAATCGGGGCGCAATCGAAGGAGGCGCAAGCCCGAAAACTGTGCTTCCATCTTTGTGCCGACTGTGTCGCAGACCGTTTTCGCCACGCACCCAGGACCACCATGCACCATTCAACTCACGACCTGCTCTCGCCCGTTCCGGGCATCACCCGCCAGTTGCACAGCTTCCACTTCGGACCTCGCGGTGGCGGCAAAGTCTATATCCAGGCCTCGCTGCATGCCGACGAGCTGCCCGGCATGCTGGTGGCCTGGCACCTCAAGCGCCGCCTGGGTGAACTGGAACAGCAAGGCCGCCTGCAGCGCGAGATCATCCTGGTGCCGGTGGCCAACCCGGTCGGCCTGGAACAGGTGCTGCTGGACGCGCCGCTGGGGCGTTTCGAACTGCAAAGCGGCGAGAACTTCAACCGTAACTTCGTCGATCTTTCCGACAGCATCGGCGACCAGATCGAAGAACACCTGACCGAAGACCCGGCACACAACCTCGCGCTGATCCGCGAATACCTGCGGCGGGGGCTGGACGCACACCCGGCGCGCACACCGCTGCAGGCCCAACGCCTGATATTGCAGCGCCTTGCCTGCGATGCCGACATGGTGCTGGACCTGCACTGCGACTTCGAGGCGGTCGAGCACCTGTACACCACGCCAGACGCCTGGCCGCAGATCGAACCTCTGGCCCGCTACCTGGGTGCCCAAGCCAGCCTGCTTGCCACCGACTCTGGCGGGCAGTCGTTCGATGAATGCTTCAGCCTGGTCTGGTGGCAGTTGCAGCAACGCTTCGGCAAACGGTTCCCGATTCCGCTGGGCTGCTGCTCGGTCACCGTCGAGCTGCGCGGCCAGGCCGATGTCAGCCACGACCTGGCCAGCAAGGACTGCCAGGCGATCCTCGACTTCCTTACCCATGCGGGGGTCATCGAAGGCGCAAGCCCGGCCCTGCCCTCCTTGCGCTGCCCGGCCACGCCGCTGGCCGCAGTAGAACCGGTGATAACGCCACTGGGCGGGTTGCTGGTGTACCACGCCCGGCCAGGCCAGCACCTGGAGGCGGGCCAGTTGATCGCTGAAGTCATCGACCCGCTCAGCGACCGGGTGACGGCCATCCACAACAGCCAGCCCGGCCTGCTGTATGCACGTAACGTACGGCGCATGGCTACCGCAGGCATGGTCATCGCCCACATCGCAGGCGAGCAGGTGTGCCGCAGCGGCTATCTGCTGGCAAACTGATCCGGTAAAACCATTGCGCCTGACTGGTTGTCTGTAGAAACACAGCCACCGAAGGACCCTATGCCCCATGCCCGCCGCCACCGACCTCGCCAAGGCCTGGTTCGCCAAGCGTGGCTGGAAGCCTTTCGCTTTCCAGCGCCGTGTCTGGGCCGCCGTGGAACGGGGCGAATCCGGCTTGCTGCATGCCAGTACCGGTGCCGGCAAGACCTACGCGGTATGGCTCGCCGCACTGAGGGCCTTCAAGGCCGAAGCCCAAGGGCGTCATGCAGCACCCTTGCAGGTGGTGTGGGTTACCCCCATGCGAGCCTTGGCCGCCGACACCGCCCGCGCACTGCAAATGCCGCTGGACGACCTGGGCCTGCCCTGGAGCGTGGGCATTCGCAGCGGCGACACCGGCAGTGCCGAACGTGCCCGGCAAGCACGGCGCCTGCCCAGCGTACTGGTCACTACCCCTGAAAGCCTTACGCTGCTGTTGACCCGGGCACAAGCTCGCGAAGACTTCGCCACACTGCGCCTGGTAGTGGTGGACGAATGGCACGAACTACTGGGCAACAAGCGTGGGGTACAACTGCAACTGGCTTTGGCCCGCCTGCGCCACTGGCACCCGAGCCTGCCGACGTGGGGCCTGTCCGCGACCCTCGGCAATCTCCAACATGCGCTGGACGTATTGCTGCCACAAGGCGGCCTGCTGGTACAAGGCCGACAGGACAAGCAGTTGCAGGTCGATACCCTGCTGCCAACGGCCATCGAGCGCTTCCCCTGGGCCGGGCACATGGGTTTGAAGATGCTCGATCAGGTCAGCCGGGAGATAGATGCCAGCACTAGTTGCCTTGTCTTCACCAACACTCGGGCGCAGGCCGAACTCTGGTACCAGGCCCTGCTCGAGGTACGCCCCGAGTGGGCCGGACTGATTGCCTTGCACCATGCCTCACTGGCCCGCGATACCCGTGACTGGGTCGAGCGCAGCCTCAAGCAAGGCAACCTGAAGGCAGTGATCTGCACCTCCAGCCTGGACCTGGGGGTGGACTTCCTGCCCGTGGAGCGAGTACTGCAGATCGGTTCCGCCAAGGGCATTGCCCGCCTCGTGCAACGGGCCGGGCGCTCCGGCCATGCGCCGGGGCGGCGCTCCCGGGTTACTCTGGTGCCCACCCACAGCCTGGAACTGGTGGAAGCAGCCGCCGCCAGGCACGCCCTGGCAGCCGGGCACATCGAAGCCCGGCATTCGCCGCGCTTGTGCATGGACGTGCTGGTGCAACACCTGGTCAGCATGGCCCTGGGCAGTGGCTTTCACCCGGAGCAGTTACTGGCCGAAGTGCGCAGCACCTGGGCCTTTCGCGAGTTGCGCGACAGCCAGTGGCTATGGGCGCTGGACTTCGTCTGCCATGGCGGCAGTTCACTCAGCGCCTACCCGGACTACCAGCGCGTCGAGCGCCAGGCCGACGGTGCTTACCGGGTTGCCAGCGAACGCCTGGCACGTCGCCACCGCATGAGTATCGGTACTATCGTCAGCGACGCCAGCCTGCAGCTCAAGTACTGGAGCAAGGGCGGCGGAGGCAAGGCGCTGGGCAGCGTCGAAGAGGCGTTCATTGCCCGTTTGCGCCCTGGCGATACCTTGGTGTTCGCCGGGCGAGTGCTGGAACTGGTGCGCGTGGAAAACATGACCGCCTACGTACGCCGCAGCACCGCGCGCAAGGCAGCGGTCGCTCGCTGGAATGGTGGCCGCATGCCGCTTTCCAGCGAACTGGCCGACGCACTGGTCGAGCAGCTTGGCGCAGCATCCCAAGGGTGCTACCAAGGCCCGGAGATGCGTGCAGTGCGCCCTCTGCTGACCTTGCAGGCGCTATGGTCGGCGCTGCCCACCCCCGGCACGCTGCTGGCCGAGACTTTCAAGTCGCGCCAAGGTTGGCACCTGTTCCTGTACCCGTTCGCCGGACGCATGGCCAACCTTGGCCTGGCCAACCTGATTGCCTGGCGAGTGAGCCGCGTGCAGCCGCTTTCGGTTTCGATTGCCGTCAATGACTACGGGTTCGAACTGCTCAGCCCGGGCAACGTGGACTGGGCAACGCATCTGCCACAGGCACTGGTTACCGACCACCTGCTGGAAGATGTGCTGGCCAGCCTCAATGCTGGAGAAATGGCATTGCGCCGTTTTCGCGAGATCGCGCAGATTGCCGGGCTGGTGTTTGGCGGGTATCCGGCGGCGCAGAAAAGCCTGAGGCAGATCCAGGCCTCCAGCGGTTTGTTCTATGAGGTATTTCGCAAGCACGACGCCGGCAACTTGCTGCTGGCTCAGGCACGGGACGAAGTGCTGAATGAGGAACTGGAGATCGAGCGGCTGCACCGTCAATTGCTGAAAATGGGGCAGTTACGGCTGGAGCTGCGCCAGCTTGAGCGGCCCGGGCCGTTGGCATTTGCCTTGCTGGTGGAAGGCATGCGCGAAACGTTGAGCACCGAGAAACTGGCGGACCGGATTGCCAGGATGGTCGCGGAACTGAACAGTGCGGCGGACGCTACGGAATGACCAACTTCCTATCCATCGAACACCATGGCCAGGTGCTCTGGCTGCTTTCGGACAAGGCCATCTACTGGCCAGCCCGTCGTGCCCTGCTGGTGGCCGACGTGCACATCGGCAAGGCAGCAAGCTATCGCGCCCTGCACCAACCGGTACCACGCGGCACCACCGAAGCGACACTCGAGCGCCTGGATGCATTGCTGGCCGCGCATGATTGCGAGCAACTGATCGTTCTTGGCGATTTCCTGCATGCCCGAACAGCGCGGGCGCCGGCAACGCTCACCAGGCTGCAGACATGGAGGGAACGGCACAAGGCCCTCAAAATCGTGCTGATACGCGGCAATCATGATCGCAACGCCGGTGATCCACCCGTGACGCTCGAAATAGAAGTGATGAACGAACCCTGGCTGCTTGAACCCTTCGCGCTCCAGCACGAACCCGAACCGCACCCCAGCCACCCGGTACTGGCAGGCCATGTACATCCGGTATTTGTACTGCGTGGCAAGGCTCGGCAACGCCTGCGACTGCCCTGCTTCCTGATCGATGGCCAGGTCAGCCTGTTGCCGGCGTTCGGTGAATTCACCGGGGGTTGGGAAATCGCGCCCACGAGCGCCAGCCGGGTGTACCTGGCAGGGGCAGACCGTGTCTGGGCGCTCTAGCGGAGTTAACTCAGGCTACAGGCGCCGGAGGAGGCTCATCAGGCAAGGTTGGCTCGCCCGGTTCCATGGGTGGTGTTTCACCGGGCTCCGGCGGTTGCGGGGTATCCGGGTCAGGCTGGTGGGGCACGCCGCCCGCCTGCATGGGCAGCGGGTGTGCCAGCAGTGACCATGGCAGCAACCCGACGTGATTGGGCTGCAGAACTGCCAGCTTGGCACTGATTGCGGGGTGGAGTTTCATTGGCTGCTCCTGACAAGGCCGCTGCGCATCATGCGCACCGGCGTTATCCAGTTGGAGTGCCAAAGGCGCGGGGAATTCCCCGCGCTCGTCGGCTCAGGTACGCGGCAGGGTGACGCCGCGTTGGCCCTGGTACTTGCCGCCACGGTCCTTGTACGACACTTCGCATTCTTCGTCGGACTGCAGGAACAGCATCTGGGCCACACCTTCGTTGGCGTAGATCTTCGCCGGCAGCGTGGTGGTGTTGGAGAACTCCAGTGTCACATGGCCTTCCCACTCGGGCTCGAGCGGGGTGACGTTGACGATGATGCCGCAACGGGCGTAGGTGCTCTTGCCCAGGCAGATGGTCAGCACATCACGCGGAATGCGGAAATACTCGACGGTGCGCGCCAGGGCGAAGGAGTTCGGCGGGATGATGCATACGTCGCTCTTGATGTCGACGAAACTGCCTGCATCGAAGTTCTTCGGGTCGACGGTGGCCGAGTTGATGTTGGTAAACACCTTGAATTCGTCGGCGCAGCGCACGTCGTAGCCGTAGCTGGAAACGCCGAAGGAGATCACCCGGCTGTCCTGTTCGCCGCGCACCTGGCGCTCGACGAACGGCTCGATCATGCCGTGTTCCTGCGCCATGCGGCGAATCCACTTGTCCGATTTGATGCTCATGGCGGGGTGTCCTGAAGAGTTGCGAGGTGAAAATTCGAGACGCGCATCTTACCGGTCCCGGCGCCCAGGTTAAAGTTCCATGCCTCATCCCGCGCCGGGCGGGGGCTTCAGCCGCCGTCGATCCGAATTTGCGTAAAGCGCCTTCTGACCATTGGCAGGTTGCGGAAAGTGGGGTAAGGTGGCGCCACTGTGCTGCACGTGACACCGAGAATCTCTAGTTTGATGCACGATCCTGATCGGCCCATCGCTGAATTTTCTGCTCTCTTTGCGCTCAGTCCCGGCCAGGGTTTTTCCTGACCGTTATCAAATTGTCCAAGGAGACAGAAAAATGTCCAACCGTCAATCCGGTGTTGTTAAGTGGTTCAACGATGAGAAAGGCTACGGCTTCATCACCCCTCAGTCGGGCGACGACCTGTTCGTGCACTTCAAAGCCATCCAAGCTGACGGCTTCAAAACCCTGAAAGAAGGCCAGGCTGTTACTTTCGTCGCTACCCGCGGCCAGAAAGGCATGCAGGCTGAAGAAGTTCAGATCGCCTAAGTCGATCGAAGCTTCCTAGCTTTCAAAAAACCCGCCTTCCGGCGGGTTTTTTTATGTCTGGCCGAAAGACCATGTCGCCTGCTTCGCGGGCTTGCCCGCTCCCACAGGTACAACACAAGCTTCAAATGCTGTGCAGTCCCTGTGGGAGCGGGCAAGCCCGCGAAGAGAGCGACGCGATCTGACAGGTCAATCTTCGCTGATGGTAATGCTTGGCATCGCCGGCGCAGCAGCTTCCTGCAGCACGATCCGCGCGCCCACCTGGCGGGCCAGCTCCTGATAGACCATCGCAATCTGGCTTTCCGGCTCGGCGATCGCCGTCGGCTTGCCACTATCGGCCTGCTCGCGAATCAGCATCGACAGCGGCAACGACGCCAACAGGTCGACGCCATACTGGCTCGCCAGCTTCTCGCCACCGCCTTCGCCGAACAGGTGCTCGGCATGGCCGCAGTTCGAGCAGATGTGCACGGCCATGTTCTCCACCACGCCCAGCACCGGGATGTTGACCTTGCGGAACATCTCCACGCCCTTCTTGGCATCCAGCAGGGCCAGGTCCTGCGGGGTGGTGACGATCACCGAACCGGCAACCGGTACCTTCTGCGCCAGGGTCAGCTGGATGTCTCCGGTGCCCGGCGGCATGTCGATCACCAGGTAATCCAGGTCGTCCCAGGCAGTCTGGGTCACCAGCTGCAGCAGCGCGCCGGAAACCATAGGGCCACGCCATACCATCGGCGTGTTGTCGTCGGTAAGGAACGCCATGGACATGACTTCCACGCCATGGGCCTTGATCGGCACGAACCACTTCTGCTCGCGAATTTGCGGGCGGGTGCCTTCGGCGATGCCGAACATCACGCCCTGGCTGGGGCCATAGATATCGGCATCGAGAATACCCACCCGCGCGCCCTCGCGAGCCAGCGCCAGGGCCAGGTTGGCCGCGGTGGTCGACTTGCCCACACCGCCCTTGCCCGAGGCCACGGCGATGATGTTCTTGACGTTGGCCATTGCCGGCACCTGAGCCTGGGCCTTGTGCGCAGCCACCGCGCAGTCGATCGACACCTGGGCACTGCTGACGCCCTCCAGGTTGCCGATGGCGGTCTGCAGCACCTGGGCCCAGCCGTTCTTGAACAGCCCTGCGGCATAACCCAGTTGCAATTGCACGCTGACCTGGCCGCCCTGGATATCGATTGCGCGCACACAGCCGGCGCTGATCGGGTCCTGGTTCAGGTAGGGGTCGGTGTACTGGCGAAGCACGCCTTCGACGGCGGCACGGGTGACGGCACTCATGGAGACTCCCAATGGCAAACTGAATGTAAAACAGACGCCTATCCTAACCCGTCAATCGTCAGCAGATGTGCATGCGGGGTGAAATATCTTCGCCAGCCCTTTATAGTGGCCGATCAACCTCATTTTTACCCCGTCGCCAGATAAGTAGCCGAGCCACCATGTCCGAGCCACGTCAGATTCTCGTCACCAGCGCCTTGCCCTATGCCAACGGATCGATCCACCTTGGCCATATGCTCGAGTACATTCAGACAGACATGTGGGTCCGCTTCCAGAAGCTGCGCGGCAACCAGTGCATCTACGTTTGCGCCGACGACGCCCACGGTTCGGCCATCATGCTGCGCGCCGAGAAAGAAGGCATCACCCCGGAACAGCTGATCGCCAACGTCCAGGCCGAACACAGCAGCGACTTCGCCGACTTCCTGGTGGACTTCGACAACTTCCACTCCACCCACAGCGAAGAAAACCGCGAGCTGTCGGGCCTGATCTACGCGCGCCTGCGAGACGCCGGGCACATCGCCACCCGTTCGGTAACCCAGTATTTCGACCCGGAAAAGGGCATGTTCCTCGCCGACCGCTTCATCAAGGGCACCTGCCCCAAGTGCGCGGCCGAAGACCAGTACGGCGACAACTGCGAGAAATGCGGCGCCACCTACGCGCCCACCGAGCTGAAGAACCCCAAGTCGGCCATCTCTGGTGCCACCCCGGTATTGCGTGATTCCCAGCACTTCTTCTTCAAGCTGCCGGACTTCCAGGCCATGCTGCAGCAGTGGACCCGTAGCGGCACGCTGCAGGACGCGGTAGCCAACAAGCTGGCCGAATGGCTGGACTCGGGCCTGCAGGAGTGGGACATCTCGCGCGACGCGCCGTACTTCGGCTTCGAGATCCCAGGCGAGCCAGGCAAGTACTTCTACGTGTGGCTGGATGCACCGATCGGCTACATGGCCAGCTTCAAGAACCTTTGTGCACGCCGCCCGGAGCTGGACTTCGACGCGTTCTGGAACGAAGGCTCCAAGGCCGAGCTGTACCACTTCATCGGCAAGGACATCGTCAACTTCCACGCCCTGTTCTGGCCAGCCATGCTCGAAGGCGCGGGCTTCCGCAAGCCGAGCGCGGTCAACGTGCACGGCTACCTGACCGTGAACGGCGCCAAGATGTCCAAGTCGCGCGGTACCTTCATCAAGGCCCGCACCTACCTCGACCACCTGCAGCCGGAATACCTGCGCTACTACTACGCCGCCAAGCTGGGCCGTGGCGTCGATGACCTGGACCTGAACCTGGAAGACTTCGTACAGAAGGTCAACTCCGACCTGGTTGGCAAGGTGGTTAACATCGCCAGCCGCTGCGCCGGTTTCATCCACAAGGGCAATGAAGGCGTGATGGTGGCTGGCGATGCTGCACCGGAGCTGACCGAAGCCTTCCTGGCGGCCGCCCCGTCGATCGCCGACGCCTATGAAGGCCGCGACTTCGGCCGTGCCATGCGCGAAATCATGGCGCTGGCCGACCGCGCCAACGCCTGGATCGCCGACAAGGCCCCATGGTCGCTGGCCAAACAGGAAGGCAAGCAGGATGAAGTTCAGGCCATCTGCGCCCAAGGCATCAACCTGTTCCGTCAGCTGGTGATCTTCCTCAAGCCGGTGCTGCCGGTACTGGCTGCCGACGCCGAGGCCTTCCTCAACGTGGCACCACTGACCTGGAACGACCACCTGTCGCGCCTGGAAAACCACCAATTGAACCCGTTCAAGGCGCTGATGAGCCGCATCGAACCGGCCAAGGTCGAAGCCATGGTCGCCGCCAGCAAGGAAGACCTGCTGGCCGCCGAAGCCAAGGCCCCGGCCGGCAATGGCGAGCTGGCCAAGGACCCGCTGTCGGCGGAAATCGAGTTCGACACCTTCGCTGCCGTCGATCTGCGCGTGGCACTGATCGTCAAGGCCGAGGCCGTACCGGGCGCGGACAAGCTGCTGCAACTGACCCTGGACATCGGTGACGAGCGCCGCAACGTGTTTTCCGGCATCAAGTCGGCGTACCCCGACCCGTCCCTGCTGGAAGGCCGGCTGACCATGATGGTGGCCAACCTCAAACCACGGAAGATGCGCTTTGGGGTGTCCGAAGGGATGGTCATGGCGGCCGGGCCTGGCGGTGAAGAGATCTACCTGCTGAGCCCGGACAGCGGTGCCAAGCCAGGCCAGCGCATCAAGTAACAAAACCTGCTGGACCTTGTGGGAGCGGGCGTGCCCGCGAAACTGACTACGCGGTGCATGGCACTGGCGTTGCCGGTGCTCGCGGGCACGCCCGCTCTCACAATGACTCCGGCACCTTGATGCCAAACCCGGACAATCGCCCCGATTCCCGGCTATCGTCATCTCATGAGCGACTACATCCTGGTACTGATCAGCGCTGCGCTGGTCAATCACCTGTGCCTGCAACAACAGCCATTCCCAAGGCTGCACCTCCACGTGCACGGCCTCGCCTGCGCACTGTGCATTGCCTTGGGCGTGATCGGCGCACAACTACTGGTGCGCGGGGTGCTTGCCCCACTGCAAGCCCAGGACCTTGCCCTGTTCCTGTTGTTGCCCTGGCTGGCCGTGCTTGCCTGGGGCGTACCATGGCTACTGACAAGATGGCGCCCGAGCTGGCCGGTGACGCAACTGCCCGCGCTGCTGTTGAGCAACGCGGTAGTACTGGGCTTGACCCTGCAACAGGCAAGCGACGAAAGCACATGGCTCGCTACCTTGCTGCAAGGCCTGCTGGCCGGCGGCGGCTTCTGGCTGGCGTTGGTGCTGTTCGCCGACCTGCGCCAGCGCAGCGCTCATGCCGACGTCCCCGGGGCAATGCGCGGCCTGCCCATCGAACTGCTTGGGGCCGGAGTAATGGCCATGGCGTTTTCCGGCTTCAACGGGCTGTTCGCCCAATGACCGCCAAGCCCGACCCGCGGCTACGCACCAGCATGGGCCTGGTGTTGCTGGCCTGCGTACCTGGCCTGCTGGCGCTGTTCTGGCTGCATGGCTGGAGTTTGCTACTGAACCTGTTGCTGTGCGCCAGCACCGCGCTGCTGTGCGAGGCGCTGTTGCTTACCTTGCGAGCACAACCGCTGCGCACGGCGCTGAACGACGGCAGCGCGCTGGTGACCGCCGTGCTGCTGGCCGCCGCCCTGCCCACCTTGGCACCCTGGTGGTTGCCGGTGGTCGCTACCAGCGTTGCCATCGGCATCGGCAAGCAGGCCTTTGGCGGGGTTGGGCGCAACCTGTTCAACCCGGCCATGGTCGGCTACGCCTTCGTGCTGCTGAGCTTCCCGTTGCAGATGAACCATTGGCCGGGGCCGGCACCAGGCCTGCTCGACAGCCTGCAGCTGGTGTTCGCCGGCGGCGAGCAGATCGATGCCTGGGCCAGGCCGACGCTGCTCGACGGCCTTCGCCACAACCACAGCCTGACCATCGATGAACTGTTCGCCGGTCACCCGGGCTTCGGCAGCATCGGTGGACGGGGCAGCGAATGGGTCAACCTGGCGTTCCTGCTGGGCGGCCTGTTCCTGCTGCAACGCAAGGTTATCAGTTGGCATGCGCCGGCCGGTCTGCTGGCTGGGTTGTTCCTGTTCAGCCTGCTGGGCTGGAATGGCTCGGGCTCGGACTCCAACGGCTCCCCCCTGGTGCACCTGTTCTCCGGCTCGACCATGATGGCGGCGTTCTTCATTGCCACCGAACCGGTGTCCGGGCCCCGGCAGGAGTGGGCGAAGCTGGGTTTCGGCCTGGGGGCGGGCCTGCTGATCTATCTGATCCGCACCTGGGGTAGCTACCCGGACGGTACAGCGTTCGCCGTCCTGCTCATGAACCTCATGGCGCCGAGCCTCGAACGCCTGGCTCTGCAGCGCCAGCAGGTTGCCCGATGAAGCGCCTGGTACGTGATGTGGGTTTGTTGCTCCTGACCGGAGCACTGGCGCTGTCGACCACTTTGGCCTGGCGGCACTGGACCAGCGCAGCCATCGCCGACGCCGAGAAGCAACTGAATAGCCGCCAGCGGCTGGCGGTGTTGCCAGAAGGCAGTTACGACAACCAACCTTTGGACAGCCCGTTGCCTAGGCCCGCCGCACAGCGGCCAAACAGCCGCATCCTGGCAGCTTACCGGGCAACGCTGGCGGGTAAACCGGCCGCCGTCATACTGGTCACAAAGGCCCAGGGCTATGCCGGGCCTATCGTGCTGAGCGTGGCCATCGCAGCGGACGGCCGACTGATCGGCAGCCAGGTGGTCGAGCAACAGGAAAGCCCTGGGCTGGGTGCACGCCTGGGTGATGCGCAGCTGAACTGGCTGGGGCAATTTGCCAACCGTCAGCTGGGCGACCACTGGGCAGTGAAGCGCGACCAGGGCGACTTTGACCAGTTGGCCGGCGCAACCGTGACCTCACGTGCAGTGATCGTCGCGCTACAGGAAGCGCTGAGCTACTTCGATGAGCAGCGCAGCGTATTGCTGGAGGGCGCCACGCATGAATAGGCTCTACCTGCTCGGCGCAAGCCTGGTGCCTCTGCTGGGCGCCACCCGAACACTGAGCGAAGGCGCCACCATAGGCGTGTGCGCAGTGCTGCTGAGCAGCCTTCACCAGCTATCAATGGCACCCCTGCGCCGACGGTCCGCCACCTGGACCTATGTACTGGCCAGCCTGCTGGTTCTGGCGGCCCTGGCCAGTTGCTTGCAACTGGCACTGCGTGCCTGGCTGCTGCCACTGGCACTCTCCCTCGGCCACTATCCCGCACTGCTGTGCCTGCAATGCCTGGCCATTGACTACCTGCTACCCGATCAAGGGCGCTGGCGCCTGCTCGCCGGCCACCTTTGCGCGCTGCTTGCCACATGCCTGCTGCTTGGTGCCAGCCGCCAATGGCTGGCCGACGGTATCGGCCTGCACCTGGCCAGCCTGGCCCCGGGCGCCTTGCTACTGCTCGGACTGCTGTTGGCCTTGTACAATCGCCTGCGTCCGGGCCCTGCCCAATCACGTCATCAAGGAAAGCTCTGATTTCATGAATGCCGCCAAACGCCTGGAGATCTTTCGCAGGCTGCACGAAGACAACCCCGACCCGAAGACCGAACTGGCGTACACCACCCCGTTCGAGTTGCTGGTCGCCGTGACACTGTCTGCGCAATCCACCGATGTCGGCGTCAACAAGGCCACCGCACGCCTGTTCCCGGTCGCCAACACCCCCGAGGCCATCTATGCGCTGGGCGTCGAAGGCCTGAGTGAGTACATCAAGACCATTGGCTTGTACAACAGCAAGGCGAAGAACGTTATCGAAGCCTGCCGGCTGCTGATCGAACGCCATGACAGCCAGGTCCCGCAGACTCGCGAAGCCCTGGAGGCGCTACCCGGCGTTGGCCGCAAGACCGCCAACGTAGTGCTCAACACAGCGTTCCGCCAGCCGACCATGGCGGTGGATACCCATATCTTCCGGGTCAGCAACCGTACGGGCATTGCGCCAGGCAAGACGGTGCTGGAAGTGGAGAAAAAGCTGATCAAGTTCGTGCCAAAGGATTACCTGCTCGACGCCCACCACTGGCTGATCCTGCACGGGCGCTATGTGTGCCAGGCACGCAAGCCACGCTGCGGCAGTTGCCGGATTGAAGACTTGTGCGAGTACAAGCACAAGACCTCCGACGATTGAGTCGATAGCTCGAAACCACACACTGCGATTGAAAAAATCTTTTTTACCAGCGTCTGCTTTCTGGTTATAAGGACGGCCAATGGCCCCTTGGCTTGGAGCGACTCATGAGTAGCGATAAAGACGACCTGTCGATCGAAGATGATTTTGTTGCCGCAGATGACGAAGCGGAACCCCAGGTGGAAACCGCAAAGACCAACCTGAGCAAGCGCCGCACCATCGACAATATGCTGGAGGAAAGGCGCCTGCAGAAGCAGTTGGCCGACTTCGACTACGATCTGTAACCTTGGCAAAGCCTCCTGGCTGGAGGCTTTACGGCCTTGGCGATCAGCTCAACCCTTGCCGTTGCGCCAGCTCGATCAAGTCGACCAGCGACCGTGCATTGAGCTTGAGCAACAGGCGCGACTTGTAGGTACTGACCGTCTTGTTGCTGAGGAACATGCTGTCGGCAATTTCCTTGTTGGAACGCCCTCGCGCCAGCTGCTGCAACACGGTCATCTCCCGTGCCGAGAGGCGGTTGACCATGTCCGTCTCGCTCCCCCCCCTTCCACGTGATACATGCAGGGCCTGGTTGGGGAAGTAGCTGTAGCCCGACAGTACGGCCTTGATGGCGCTCAGCAGTTCGGTGAGTTCCTGCTGCTTGCACACATACCCCGCCGCCCCCGCCTGCATGCAGCGCATCGAGAAGTTGCCGGGGGCCTGCGATGTCAGCACCAGCACCTTGCTGCCCGGACTGAAGGCCGTCATGCGGGTGATTACTTCCAGGCCATCCAGCTTGGGGATGCCGATATCGAGCACCACGATATCCGGCAGGTGTTGCCGTGTCAGTTGCAGCGCAGCCACTCCGTTGTCGGTTTCCGCCACGACGTCATACCCATGCCGCTCCATCAGCATGCGTACGGCCAGGCGTATGACCGGATGATCATCCACGATAAGCACTTTATTCATGCGATATCCATTCATTGCTTTTGCTTTGGCCCGCCAAGATAACCTACAGAGCGCCTGCTGGCGCGGTGATTTACCGGCGAAATATATGAACAGATGGAACCTACAACACTTACAGAAATTTCCTACACTCAACTGATGTACTTGTAACAATCAAATTCCCTGTTACCGAATGAACGGTATCACCGGCCTGTAAAAGTGCACCAGTTGAAAACCGGCCGATACCTCGGGAAATATTCAATTCAAATGCCTGAACAGGCAACGCCACCAGGATTTCGAGCGATTATTCTCACCCGGGAAACAATCCAGTCTTTAGTTGAGCAGCGCCGTAAGGCAAAGATGTGCAAAATCGCTGGAGACGACCCATATGCACCAAGTACAACCTGTCGCCCCGCTGACGATCATTGCCATCTTCGCAGGGATTATCGAAGCCTCCGCCCTTGCCACATTGCCGTTTCTCAGCGAGTCCAGTCAAAAGCTCTATACTTGGTTCCTGGTGGGCTTCCCATTCTTCCTGACGGCACTGTTCTTCCTCACGCTAAACTTCAATTACAAGTCGTTCTACGACCCGTCGCCAAACAGGACGCCAAACGACAACACATCGACACCGAGTGATGTGGCAAAGCATGCAATTCCCGGTAGTACCGGCGAAGCGCTGCAGGGCGAGCCTGTCACGTTCATGTTTTCCGGCCCCGATGCCTATCGCATGATGGAGCAGCAATTGCTGTCCGCCCTCGCCCAACCGCCTCAGCAATCTCGCACCTGGCGCTTTTGCAACCTGGACAGACGCCAGTGCGCGCAACTATCGATCAGCGCGCTTGATGAACAGGTGGCAAACGACGGCCACTGATTCCACAGAAAAAAAAACCCCGGCCTGAGCCGGGGTTCTTGCTGCACATGACGGCAATCAGAGCAGCGAGCGGCCCTTGTTGGCAGCAATGCGCATACGCAGGGCGTTGAGCTTGATGAAGCCAGCTGCATCCGCCTGGTTGTAGGCGCCGCCATCTTCCTCGAAGGTAGCGATGTTGGCGTCGAACAGCGAGTCGTCCGACTTGCGGCCGACAACGGTGACGTTGCCCTTGTACAGCTTCAGGCGTACCACGCCGTTCACGTTGACCTGCGAAGCGTCGATCATCTGTTGCAGCATCAGACGCTCCGGGCTCCACCAGTAGCCGGTGTAGATCAGGCTGGCGTACTTCGGCATCAGCTCATCCTTCAGGTGAGCGACTTCGCGGTCCAGGGTGATCGACTCGATGGCACGGTGGGCCTTGAGCATGATGGTGCCACCAGGGGTCTCGTAGCAACCGCGCGACTTCATGCCGACGTAACGGTTCTCGACGATATCCAGACGGCCGATGCCATTGGCACCACCGATACGGTTCAGGTCGGCCAGGACGGTGGCCGGAGTCTTCTCGACACCGTCGATGGCAACGATGTCACCGTTGCGGTAGGTCAGCTCGATGTAGGTAGCCTGATCCGGGGCGTTCTCAGGCGAGACACTCCAGCGCCACATGTCTTCTTCGTGCTCGGTCCAGGTATCTTCCAGGACACCGCCTTCGTAGGAGATGTGCAGCAGGTTGGCGTCCATCGAGTACGGCGACTTCTTCTTGCCGTGGCGCTCGATCGGGATGCCGTGCTTCTCGGCGTAGTCCATCAGCTTCTCGCGGGACAGCAGGTCCCACTCACGCCATGGGGCGATTACCTTGACGCCTGGCTTCAGCGCGTAGGCACCCAATTCGAAACGCACCTGGTCGTTGCCTTTGCCGGTGGCGCCGTGGGAAATGGCGTCGGCGCCGGTTTCGTTGGCAATTTCGATCAGGCGCTTGGCGATCAGCGGACGGGCGATGGAAGTACCCAGCAGGTACTCGCCCTCGTAGACGGTGTTGGCGCGGAACATCGGGAACACGAAATCACGCACGAATTCTTCGCGCAGGTCGTCGATGTAGATCTCTTTAACGCCCATTGCCTGGGCCTTGGCACGAGCCGGCTCGACCTCTTCGCCCTGCCCCAGGTCAGCGGTGAAGGTCACCACTTCGCAGTTGTAGGTATCCTGCAGCCACTTGAGAATCACCGAAGTATCAAGGCCGCCGGAATACGCCAGTACGACCTTTTTTACGTCCGCCATGCCATCACTCCACGGGGTTGTACGGAAAGGGATCGATTCTAACGACGTTACGGATAAATTTACAGTGGGGCGACAGCTTCTGACGACAAAGCGACAAGAAGTTTCGGAAGGGCGACTTACCGTCGGAAATTATGAAATGCCGTGTGGGAGCAGCCTTCAGGACTTGGCAGGTGTTGCCTCAGGGGCCTTTTCGACAGGCTTCTCAACCGGCTTCTCGATTACCGCAACCCTATCCAGTTCGATATTCACCCGACGATTACGCGCCCGGTTGGCAGCACTGTTGTTCTTGGCCAATGGGTAACGCTCGCCATGGAAACGCACGGTAATCTGCTCTTCCGGAACGCCATGGGCCTTGAGGTAGTCGGCTACCGCCAGTGCCCGGCGGCGCGACATGTCGCGATTGGTCAGGCGATTGCCACTGTTGTCGGAGTGGCCGTTGAGCTCTACATGGTTAACGGTCGGGTCAGCCTTGATGTAGTCGAGGATCACGTCCAGCCGTGCCTTGGCCGCGCCATCCAGCTCGAAGCCTCCCCCGGGGAAGCCCACCTGGGTCTGACGCACCTGATCGTAGTTCATCGGCAGCAGCTTGCCGGCACAGGCCTGATAGTCGTTGTAGGCCTTGGCGAAGCTGACCGGCAGCACACGCACTTCCATCGGCCTGCCCGCCTCGCCGGCATAATTGCGTACCACCGTGCTGCGCCCATCGAGCAGGCCGTTGATCAGGCGACTGGCCTGGCCCTGGGACGAACTGAACAACACCCCGGTACGGGCCATGCGCACGCTGCCCAGATTGATGTCGCTGCGCCCAGGCTGCCACGGCGCAGCAGCTGCCAGCAATGTGGCCGTGCCCGCCCCCAGTACGTTGCTGTCCGAGCGCAACTGGAACACCGGCTGCTCGCCCGCGCGGCGCACGAACTCGCCACTGCCGAAACCGTCGATCGGCTGGATCAGCCGGCATTCGAACTGGTCACCCTCGACCTTCCAGGCAATGTTTTCCATGCGCGTCTGGAAGGTCAGCGCACCGGCCGGCAGGCTGGCGAACAGGGTCAACAGGGCTAGGTAACGCTGGCGCACGGGCGGCTCCACAAATTCTGACGGCTTACCTGCAGGCTATCGGACGCCTGGCGGAAAACTTGATAGCCGTGCTCCACCCAGGGTTTTCCGGTAGCATTGGGGCTTGAGTTCGACCCGCCTGGAATCCCCAATGTCCGATCGCCTGACCCTCCTGCGTCCCGACGACTGGCACATCCATCTGCGCGATGGTGCCGTCCTGCCCCACACCGTTGGCGATGTGGCGCGTACTTTCGCCCGTGCCATCATCATGCCCAACCTGGTTCCGCCGGTACGCAATGCCGTAGAGGCCGGCGCCTACCGTGAGCGCATCCTGGCCGCCCGCCCGGCTGGCAGCCGCTTCGAGCCGCTGATGGTGTTGTACCTCACCGACCGCACCAGCCCCGAGGACATCCGCGCGGCCAAGGCCAGCGGTTTCGTGTATGCCGCCAAGCTGTACCCTGCTGGCGCCACCACCAATTCAGACTCGGGCGTGACCAGCATCGACAACATCTTCCCGGCCATCGAGGCGCTGGCGGAAGTTGGCATGCCGCTACTGGTGCATGGCGAAGTGACCCGTAGCGAGATCGACGTGTTCGACCGCGAGAAGCGCTTCATCGACGAGCATATGCGCCGCGTGGTCGAGCGCTTCCCGACACTGAAGGTGGTGTTCGAGCACATCACCACCAGCGATGCCGCGCAGTTCGTCACCGAGGCCCCGGCCAACGTCGGCGCGACCATCACCGCGCAGCACCTGCTGTACAACCGCAACCACATGCTGGTTGGCGGCATTCGCCCGCACTTCTACTGCCTGCCGATCCTCAAGCGCAACACCCATCAGGTGGCGTTGCTGGATGCGGCCACCAGCGGCAACCCGAAGTTCTTCCTGGGTACCGACTCGGCCCCACACGCCCGACACGCCAAGGAAGCCGCCTGCGGTTGCGCCGGTTGCTACACCGCCTACGCAGCCATCGAGATGTACGCCGAAGCGTTCGAGCAGCGTAACGCGCTGGACAAGCTGGAAGGCTTTGCCAGCCTGCACGGCCCGGCGTTCTACGGCCTGCCGGCAAACACCGACACCATTACCCTGGTCCGCGAAGAATGGACCGCCCCGGATAGCCTGCCGTTTGGCGAGCAGACCGTAGTCCCGCTGCGCGCCGGCGAAAAACTGCGCTGGCGCCTGCTGGAGGAAAACGCGTGAGCGAAGACCTCTACGAAGACGACCTCGACACCCAAGGCAGCAGCGGCTCGCGCCATCCGATGGCCGAGCGTTTCCGCGGCTATCTGCCGGTAGTGGTAGACGTTGAAACCGGCGGCTTCAACAGCGCTACCGATGCCCTGCTGGAAATTGCCGCAGTCACCATCGGCATGGACGAAAAGGGCTTCCTGTTCCCCGAGCACACCTACTTCCACCGCGTGGAGCCATTCGAGGGCGCCAACATCGAGGCGGCCGCGCTGGAATTCACCGGGATCAAGCTGGACCACCCGCTGCGTATGGCAGTCAGCGAAGAAAGTGCGCTGACCGACATCTTCCGTGGCGTACGCAAGGCGCTCAAGGCCAATGGTTGCAAGCGGGCGATCCTGGTCGGCCACAACAGCAGCTTTGACCTGGGCTTCCTCAATGCGGCGGTGACGCGCAATGACCTGAAGCGCAACCCGTTCCACCCGTTCTCCAGCTTCGACACCGCTACCCTGGCGGGCCTGGCTTATGGCCAGACCGTACTGGCGCGGGCCTGCCAGAGCGCCGACATCGACTTCGACGGACGTGAGGCGCACTCGGCGCGCTATGACACCGAGAAGACGGCCGAGCTGTTCTGCGGCATCGTCAACCGCTGGAAAGAGATGGGCGGCTGGCGCGATTTCAACGATTGAGTTGAAAAAGCATTCGCGGGCATGCCCGCTCCCACAGGGATCGCACAATGGCTGAGGCCCGTGGGGTACCTGTGGGAGCGGGTTTACCCGCGAAGAGGCCGGCACAGGACGGCACAAAAAAACCGGCCACAAGGGCCGGTTTTTTCATGCGCTTGGCAATTACAGCTTGCCAGCGTTCTCGCTCAGGTAGGCAGCAACGCCTTCCGGCGAAGCGTTCATGCCTTTGTCGCCTTTTTTCCAGTTGGCAGGGCAGACTTCGCCGTGCTCTTCGTGGAATTGCAGGGCATCGACCAGACGCAGCAGCTCGTCCATGTTGCGGCCCAGTGGCAGGTCGTTGACGATCTGCGAACGGACAACACCGTTGGTGTCGATCAGGAAGGCACCACGGAAGGCCACGCCGCCTTCGGACTCGACGTCGTAGGCCTTGCAGATTTCGTGGGTCATGTCGGCAGCCAGGGTGTATTTGACCTGGCCGATACCGCCGTTGTTGACCGGGGTGTTACGCCAGGCGTTGTGGGTGAAGTGCGAGTCGATCGACACGCCGATCACTTCCACGTTGCGCGCCTGGAAGTCAGGGATGCGGTTGTCCAGGGCGATCAGCTCGGACGGGCAGACGAAGGTGAAGTCCAGCGGGTAGAAGAACACCAGGCCGTACTTGCCCTTGATGGCCGAAGCCAGGTTGAAGCTGTCGACGATCTCGCCGTTGCCCAGCACGGCCGGAACGGTGAAATCGGGGGCTTTCTTACCAACGAGTACGCTCATTGTAATCTCCTGATGAGGGTGAATAACCGTTTGCCGGGCCAGACGGGCTTGCCCGACATCCAACAAAGGCCGTCCATCATACACGGCTTCTGGTGACAGGCCGACTCCAACGACGAAGCAACCGCCGGTCGCTCAAGCACGGCCCTTTCAGAAACTCCTTTGACAAGCATTCTCATTAACATTAAGCTCCACTCCATCGAGCCCACCAACGATGGTCAGCCTTTATGTATGTGTGTCTTTGTGTCGGCGTTACCGACGGACAGATCCGCGATGCGATCTATGAAGGATGCTGCAGCTACAAGGAAGTGCGAGCCGCCACCAACGTCGCCAGCCAGTGCGGCAAATGTGCCTGCGTTGCCAAGCAGGTGGTCCGCGAGACCCTGACCGAGCTCCAGGTCAGCCAGGCAGCCCTGCCCTACCCCGTGGAATTTACCGCAGCCTGAAAACAAAGAATTCGAAGAACCGGACCTTGCGTCCGGTTTTTTTATGCCCGCAATTCAATAAGTTAGCGCTCCAACGCGGTTCACAAACATTCTTATTTCCATTAATTTTCACTTATTATTCAAGAACTTAGGTTTGACACACCTAAGTATCGGGCTCAAACTTCACTGTATTGGCACACTTCTACAGGGCAGGAACCCGACATGAAAGGCGACGTAAGCGTCATCCAGCATCTCAACAAGATCCTCGGAAACGAGCTGGTCGCGATCAACCAGTACTTCCTGCACGCACGCATGTACGAAGATTGGGGCCTGAACAAACTCGGCAAGCACGAGTACAAGGAATCCATCGACGAGATGAAGCACGCTGACAAACTGATCAAGCGTATTCTCTTCCTCGAAGGCATCCCCAACGTCCAGGACCTGGGCAAGCTGCTGATTGGCGAGCACACCAAAGAGATGCTCGAATGCGACCTGAAGATCGAACAGAAAGGCCTGGTCGACCTGAAAGCGGCCATCGCCCATTGCGAAACCGCTGGCGACTTTGGCTCGCGTGACATGCTCGAAGATATCCTCGAGTCCGAGGAAGAACACATCGACTGGCTGGAAACCCAGCTGGGGCTGATCGACAAGATTGGTATCGAGAACTACCTGCAGTCGCAGATGGGCGAAGAATAAATATTCGCTCCATAAAAAAACCCGCGATCAGCGGGTTTTTTCATGCTTGCCGGAAAATCAGGCCTCGGAAGCCTTGGCCTTGGCAGCCGCTTCCTTGATCAGGGTCTGCAGCTCACCCTTCTCGAACATTTCCAGCATGATGTCGCTGCCGCCGACCAGTTCACCGGCTACCCACAGCTGCGGGAAGGTCGGCCAGTTGGCGTATTTTGGCAGGTTCGCACGGATTTCCGGGTTCTGCAGGATGTCGACGTAGGCGAACTTCTCGCCACAACCCATCACGGCCTGCGATGCACGCGCAGAGAAGCCACACTGCGGGGCATTCGGCGAGCCTTTCATGTAAAGCAGAATGGTGTTGTTGGCAATCTGCTCTTTGATCGTTTCGATGATATCCATGTAGCACCTCGGCTGAACTTTCCGACGCGGTCGTCGGCACGGTGACGCATTGTAACGGAAAGCCGAGCAGCATGCTCGGCCTTACCATTCCTTACGCGGCCTCTACCTGCACGGGTACGCCATTGAGGGCGGCGTTGCCGGAAACCTGATCACGCAGGCGCTCATCGGTGAGGTCGTTGGCACTCACCCCAGGTTGCGCCTTGGCGATCTGCATGTGCACGCCTTGACGAGAGTGACCGAAGCCATGGGGCAGGCTGACTACACCGGGCATCATGTCCTCGCAGGCCTGAACCTCGACTTCAAGATCCCCGGTACGCGAGCGGATACGAACTCGCTGGCCGTCCTGCAACTGACGATGCTGCAGGTCCTGCGGATGCATCAACAACTGATGGCGCGGTTTGCCTTTCACCAGTCGATGAAAGTTGTGCATCCATGAATTGTTGCTGCGAACATGGCGACGGCCGATCAGCAGCAGTTCGCCCGGCACCGGAGGGGCCTGTTGCGCCAGTCGCCCCAAGTCATCCAGCAGCACTTGGGGCGCCGCTTCGACGGCCTTGCTGGCAGTCGTCAGGCGCGCAGCGAGGTTGGCGCGCAATGGCCCCAGGTCGAGGCCATGCGGGTGCTCGTCCAGCGCTGCCAGCGACAGCTGCCAGGGTGTCGTTTCACCATAACGCCCCTTGCGCAGGGCCAGGTCGATCATCTGCGCCGGTGCCAAGGTCGGCTTCAATTCCAGCTCGGCGCGTTTGGCGAACGCTTGTGCCAGCCCGACAAAAATCTCCCAGTCATGCAATGCCCCTTCGGGCTTGGCCAGGATCGCCCGGTTGAAGCGGGTCACGTTGCGCACGGCCAGCAAGTTGAATGTGCTGTCGTAATGGTCGTTTTCCAGCGCCGAGGTGGAGGGCAGGATCAGGTCGGCATGGCGGGTGGTTTCGTTGATGTACAGGTCAATGCTGAGCATGAACTCCAACCCCTCCAGCGCCACATCCAGCTGGCGGCCATTGGGCGTTGAGAGCACGGGGTTGCCAGCCACCGTCACCAGCGCGCGCACCTGCCCTTCGCCTGGCGTCAGCATTTCCTCGGCCAAGGCCGCCACGGGCAGTTCGCCGCCGTATTCGGGCAAGCCCGATACCCGGCTCTGCCAAGCGTTGAAATGGCCACCGGAGGTGGTCGCCACCAAGTCGACGGCAGGCTCGGTGCACAGCGCGCCGCCTTCACGGTCAAGGTTACCGGTCACCAGGTTGATCAGTTGCACCAGCCAGTGGCAAAGGGTGCCGAAGGCCTGGGTCGAAACCCCCATCCGGCCATAGCACACCGCCTTTTCGGCCGCGGCGAAGTCCCGTGCCAGCTGGCGGATGTCTGTAGCGGCAATGCCACAGTGCGCGCTCATGGCCTCCGCGCTGAACGGCGCGATCGCTTCGCGCACCTGCTGCAGGCCGACGACCGGCAAGTGCGAGCCGCGCGCCAGGCCTTCAGCGAACAGGGTATTGAGCAAGCCACACAACAAGGCGGCATCCCCTCCGGGGCGTATGAACAGGTGACTGTCGGCCATCGCCGCCGTTTCGCTGCGCCGCGGGTCCACCACCACCAGGCGCCCACCCCGGGCCTGCAGGGCTTTCAGGCGCTTTTCCACATCCGGCACGGTCATGATACTGCCGTTGGAGGCCAGCGGGTTGCCGCCAAGGATCAGCATGAAACCGGTCTGGTCGATGTCCGGGATCGGCAGCAGCAGGCCATGGCCGTACATCAGGTGGCTGACCAGGTGCTGCGGCAACTGGTCCACCGAGGTGGCAGAGAAGCGGTTGCGGGTTTTCAGCAGGCCCAGGAAGTAGTTGCTGTGGGTCATCAGGCCGTAGTTGTGCACGCTCGGGTTGCCTTGGTACACCGCCACGGCATTGCGCCCATGTGCCTGCTGGATCGCCCATAGCCTGTCGGCGGCCAGGGCAAAGGCCTCGTCCCAGCCGATGGCCTGCCAGTGCTCGCCCACCCGCTTGTGCGGTTGGCGCAGGCGGTCGGGGTCGTTCTGGATGTCCTGCAGGGCCACGGCCTTTGGGCAGACATGGCCGCGGCTGAACGGGTCCTGGGGGTCGCCCTTGATCGAACTGATCAGCGCCCGCCCATCGTCGTCATGGCTGACTTCAATGTTCAGCCCACAGATCGCTTCGCACAGGTGACAGGCACGGTGATGCAGGGTCTTGGTCATGGCCGCCTCTGCCTTGTTGTTGTGGAGGATGTGTAGAAGGTTGTCGAACATCGACTATGCGCCCAGCCCCCGCCACCGGCCAGCGCACTTCGCGGTGTGAATCCACCGACATCAGGCACACGATTTGCGACAGCCATTTGCCAAATTGCTGGCAAGCCGTGTACAAACCTCTGTAGCAAATAAAAAACAGCACTGCCCGTCGGGTAAAGACACCCTTTGCAACACCCTTTGGTACTGGGCAGCTGTTTCCCCTCTTGGCTTCAGGCGACATTTACTTATAGTATTGCGCCTTTCCCTATTTCGTCCGCCCCCGTGCGGCTTACGCCGCAGGTCACTCCCGTTGTCAAAAAAAACCATACGGTCGACCTGCATACCGTTGCAGATAAGGTAGTCAATCATGAGCGCTAGGCACTTTCTCTCCCTGCTGGACTTCACCACCGACGAATTGCTCGGTGTGATCCGCCGCGGCATCGAGCTGAAGGACCTGCGCAAGCGAGGCGTGCTGTTCGAGCCCCTGAAGAACCGCGTGCTGGGCATGATCTTCGAAAAGTCCTCGACCCGTACCCGCGTGTCATTCGAGGCAGGCATGATCCAGCTCGGCGGCCAGGCCATCTTCCTGTCCCCGCGCGACACCCAGCTGGGCCGTGGCGAGCCGATCAGCGATAGCGCCATCGTGCTGTCGAGCATGCTCGACGTGGTGATGATCCGTACCCACGCCCACAGCACCCTGACCGAATTCGCCGCCAACTCGCGTGTGCCGGTGATCAACGCGCTGTCCGACGAGTCGCACCCGTGCCAGCTGCTGGCCGACATGCAGACCTTCCTCGAACATCGCGGCTCGATCCAGGGCAAGACCGTCGCCTGGATCGGCGATGGCTTCAACATGTGCAACTCGTACATCGAGGCAGCCAGGCAGTTCGACTTCCAGCTACGCATTGCCTGCCCGGAAGGCTACGAGCCGGACCCACGCTTCATGGCCATTGGTGGTGACCACGTGCAGATCGTGCGTGACCCGAAGGAAGCCGTGCGCGGCGCCCATCTGGTAACCACGGATGTCTGGACTTCCATGGGCCAGGAGGAGGAAACTGCACGGCGCCTGGCGCATTTCGCGCCTTACCAGGTCACCCGCGAACTGCTCGACCTGGCGGCACCCGACGCCCTGTTCATGCACTGCCTGCCAGCCCACCGTGGTGAGGAAATCAGCCATGACCTGCTCGACGACCCACGTTCGGTCGCCTGGGACCAGGCTGAAAACCGCCTGCATGCACAGAAGGCCCTTCTCGAATTCCTTGTAGAACCGGCTTACCACCACGCATGAGTCAACCCCTACTGCTCAACCTGCGCAACCTCGCCTGCGGCTATGGCGACCAGCGCATCGTTCAGAACCTCAATCTGCACCTGAACGCAGGCGACATCGGTTGCCTGCTGGGTTCATCCGGTTGCGGCAAGACCACTACCCTGCGCGCCATCGCCGGTTTCGAACCGATACACGATGGCGAGATCCAGTTGGCTGGCGAAGTCATTTCCCGGGCCGGTTTCACACTGGCCCCGGAAAAACGCCGCATCGGCATGGTGTTCCAGGATTACGCGCTGTTCCCGCACCTGACCGTGGCGCAGAACGTTGCCTTCGGCATCGCAAAGCACCCCCGCCAGGCCGAGGTCATCGAAGAGATGCTCGAGCTGGTCAAGCTGGGCGGTCTGGGCGGGCGCTACCCGCATGAACTGTCCGGCGGCCAGCAGCAACGGGTCGCCCTGGCCCGTGCACTGGCACCGGAGCCGCAACTGCTGCTGCTCGACGAGCCATTTTCCAACCTCGACGTAGAGCTGCGCCGGCGCCTGAGCCATGAGGTTCGCGACATTCTCAAGAGCCGCGGCACCAGCGCCATCCTGGTGACCCATGACCAGGAAGAAGCCTTTGCCGTCAGCGACCAGGTTGGCGTGTTCAAGGAAGGCCGCCTGGAGCAGTGGGACACGCCCTACAACCTTTACCACGAGCCGCAGACGCCGTTCGTGGCCAGCTTCATTGGCCAGGGGTATTTCATCCGTGGGCAGATGATCAGCCACGAGGCGGTCAATACCGAGCTGGGTGAATTACGCGGCAACCGTGCCTACATCATGGCGCCGGGCAGCTCGGTGGATGTGCTGCTGCGCCCTGACGATATCGTCCACGCACCGGGCAGTGCGCTGCAGGCGAACATCGTCGGCAAGAGCTTCCTTGGGGCATCGACCCTGTACCGCCTGCAATTGCCGACCGGCAGCCAGCTCGAGGCGATCTTCCCTAGCCATGACGACCGTCAGGTCGGTGAGGATGTGGGGATTGCGGTCAAGGCCGATCACCTGGTGCTGTTCCCGGTGCCGGGCAGCGTGGCGGCGCAGTTGCCGCGGCAGGACAACGGCGTTCGCCGGTACAGCTCGGCGACCTGATTCGAAATTTTGGGGCCGCTCTGCGGCCCATCGCGACACAAGGCCGCTCCTACAAGGGTACATATTCCCCCTGTAGGAGCGGCCTTGTGCCGCGATGGGCTGCAAAGCAGCCCCAGAAATCTCAGCCCCGACCAATCCCGGCAAACTTGCCCTGGGTGTACTCAGCCAGCACCACCGCCGCCAACTCCACCTCCAGCCCACGCCGCCCGGCGCTGACATGGATGGTTGCAAAGTTCTGCGCCGAGTCATCGATGAAAGTGCGCAGGCGCTTCTTCTGCCCCAGCGGGCTGATCCCGCCCACCAGGTACCCCGTGGCTCGCTGCGCCGACGCCGGGTCGGCCATCTCGCACTTTTTCACCCCGGCAGCCTGGGCCAGGGCCTTGAGGTCGAGCGTACCCACCACAGGTACCACCGCCACCAGCAATTCACCCTTCTCACTGCTCGCCAGCAAGGTCTTGAACACCTGCTGCGGGTCGAGACCGAGCTTTTCCGCCGCCTCCAGGCCATATGACGCCGACTTGGGGTCATGTTCGTAACTGTGCACACGATGCTCGGCACGGTATTTCTTCAACAGGTCTAGGGCGGGGGTCATGCGGGGGCTCCGGTCGGGACAGCTCGGCGGCTACTTTAGGACAATTCCCACACCGCAGCCAGCGCACCGCAATTGCGCGGCTCTAGTACGCGGATCCGCACCTGAAATCAGCATCCAGATCGTGACCGACCGTTCACTTTCGACCTTTGACATCAGCGTTTCTTGTCTATATTTTTTCGTTTCTGAATAAATGGTGCACTTTTAAGGTGCATTTCCAACATCTGCCCGGGTCAACGGGGATAGACTCCGGGCTTTGCTGTCGAGCGCCACGCGCCTCACAACAAAAAAAACGAGGTCATACATGACGACTGCTCTACGCCAACCCACGCTTTCCAGCCAATGCCTGGCCGAGTTCCTGGGCACTGCACTGCTCATCTTTTTCGGTACCGGCTGCGTCGCCGCGCTCAAGGTCGCGGGCGCAAGCTTCGGCCTTTGGGAAATCAGTATCATCTGGGGCGTGGGCGTCAGCATGGCGATCTACCTCACCGCCGGTATTTCCGGCGCGCACCTGAACCCCGCGGTGAGCATCGCCCTCACCCTGTTCGCCGGCTTCGACAAGCGCAAGCTGCCCTTCTACATGCTGGCCCAGGTATGCGGCGCGTTCTGTGGCGCAGCGTTGGTCTACACCCTGTACAGCAACCTGTTCTTCGATTTCGAACAGGCCCACGCCATGTTGCGCGGTAGCGAAGCCAGCCTGGAACTGGCCTCGGTCTTCTCCACCTATCCGCACCCATCGCTGTCCACCGGCCAGGCGTTTCTGGTCGAGGTGATCATCACCGCCATCCTGATGGCCGTGATCATGGCCCTGACCGACGACAACAACGGCCTGCCGCGCGGCGCCATGGCCCCGCTGCTGATCGGCCTGCTGATCGCAGTGATCGGCAGCGCCATGGGCCCGTTGACCGGCTTTGCCATGAACCCGGCCCGCGATTTCGGGCCAAAACTCATGACCTTCCTGGCCGGTTGGGGCGAAATCGCCTTCACTGGCGGTCGGGACATGCCTTATTTCCTGGTTCCGGTGTTCGCACCGATCCTTGGCGCCTGCCTGGGTGCCGCGACCTATCGCGGCCTGATCGCACGCAACCTGCCAATGGCAGCCGCCGTGAACCCTGAGACAAATGACAATCGCCAGGGCGATACTCAAGTCAACTGACGCCGGCATCACGCCCAGCCCTGACCCCCTATTTTCGCAAGGCCTACGACCATGACAGACACCCAGGATAAGAACTACATCATCGCCCTGGACCAGGGCACCACCAGTTCGCGGGCCATTATTTTCGACCGCGACGCCAATGTGGTGGGGACCTCCCAGCGCGAGTTCGCCCAGCACTACCCGCAGGCGGGCTGGGTCGAGCACGACCCGATGGAAATCTTTGCCACGCAGAGCGCGACCATGGTCGAGGCCTTGGCTCAGGCGGGCATCAGCCACGCCCAGGTCGCCGCACTGGGTATCACCAACCAACGTGAAACCACCGTGGTGTGGGACAAGGAAACCGGCCGCCCGGTGTACAACGCCATCGTCTGGCAGTGCCGCCGCAGCACCGAGATCTGCGCCCAGCTCAAGCGCGACGGCCATGAAGACTACATTCGCGAAACCACTGGCCTGGTCACCGACCCATACTTCTCCGGCACCAAGCTGAAGTGGATCCTCGACAATGTCGAGGGTGCCCGCGAACGCGCCGAGCGCGGCGAGCTGCTGTTCGGCACCATCGATACCTGGCTGATCTGGAAGTTCTCCGGCGGCAAGGTGCATGTCACTGATTACACCAACGCCTCGCGCACGCTGATGTTCAACATCCACAGCCTGCAGTGGGACGACAAGCTCCTGGAAATCCTCGGCATCCCACGGCAGATGCTGCCCGAGGTACGCCCTTCCTCCGAGGTCTACGGCCATACCAAGAGCGGTATCGCCATTGCCGGTATCGCCGGTGATCAGCAATCGGCACTGTTCGGCCAGATGTGCGTGGAACCGGGCCAGGCCAAGAACACCTATGGCACCGGCTGCTTCCTGCTGATGAACACCGGTGACCAGGCGGTGAAGTCGTCCCATGGCCTGCTAACCACCATCGCCTGCGGCCCGCACGGCGAAGTGGCCTACGCGCTGGAGGGCGCGGTGTTCAATGGTGGTTCCACCGTGCAGTGGCTGCGTGACGAACTGAAGATCGTCAACGACGCACTGGATACCGAATACTTCGCCAGCAAGGTCAAGGACAGCAACGGCGTATACTTGGTACCTGCCTTCACCGGCCTGGGTGCCCCGTACTGGGACCCGTATGCCCGTGGTGCACTGTTCGGCCTGACTCGTGGCGTGAAGGTAGACCACATCATCCGCGCCGCTCTGGAATCGATAGCCTACCAGACCCGCGACGTGCTCGACGCCATGCAGCAGGACTGCGGCCAGCGCCTGTCCGAATTGCGCGTGGACGGCGGTGCGGTGGCCAACAACTTCCTCATGCAGTTCCAGGCCGACATCCTCGGCACCTGCGTGGAGCGGCCGAAGATGCGCGAAACCACCGCGCTGGGTGCGGCCTACCTGGCAGGCCTGGCCTGTGGCTTCTGGAGCGGCCTGGACGAACTGCGCGACAAGGCGATCATCGAGCGCGAGTTCAGCCCGCAGCTGGATGAAACGCAGAAAGAGAAGCTGTACGCAGGCTGGAAGAAGGCAGTCGACCGTACCCGTGACTGGGAAGATCACGAGGCCTGATCCTACCTGACAGGCGCTACACCACGTGTAGGAGCGGGGGGGGGGGGGGGGGGGGGGGGGGGGGGGGGGGGGGGGGGGGGGGGGGGGGGGGGAGGGGTGGGGGGGGGGGGA